>DATIET010000417.1:0-6276 GCA_035455615.1 Thermodesulfobacteriota bacterium | reverse complement strand
AAGGTCTCGAAGAAGAACGTCTCTGCCATACTCGAGACTATGCCCGAATCCTATTTCCTCGGGTTCTCCCCGAGGAAGATCGCCTACCACGTGGGCCTCATAGAGAAATCCAGAGACGCCGTGGGCATGGACGTGCTTTTTTATCCTCATGAGGAGTATAACGAATTTACTTTCTGGGGTTTCGATGAACCCGGAATCTTCTCCAAGCTCTGCGGAGTCATAAGGGCATCGGGTCTGAACGTCCTCGGGGCGCGTATCACGACACGGAAAGACGGCAGGATACTCGACGTTTTCTACGTGAACAAGCTCGGTCAGTCGGTGAAAGAAGGGGAAGAGGTGTGGGAAAGGCTGAAGGAAAATATGGATCAGGTGCTCACGGGAAAGATCGGCGTCGAGGAGCTCGTTGCGAGGAGGAGACAGGAGAAGCCGCTTTACAGCAAGGCGATACCCCAGTACCCGACGAGAATTATGGTCGACAACGAATCTTCGGACGCCGCTACGGTGATCGACGTAATTACGTACGACAGGGCAGGGCTCCTCTACGATATCACGAAGACAATGAAGGATCTCGGCCTCTCGATCGAATATGCGAAAATTTCGACGAAGGTCGATCAGGTGGTCGACGCCTTTTACGTCGTCGACATGAACCGTAAAAAAATTACCGACCCGGACAAGATAGAGCAGATAAAAACCGCATTGCTGGAATCGATAACTTCCGGGTAACGTCCTATTCATATATTAGTTCAGAAAACATAAGGGTCGAATATGAGCAACTCTCGAGCGAGCGCTTCGGACATAAGGGAAATACATTCGGATTTTCTCATAATCGGAAGCGGTCTTGCGGGGCTCTACGCCGCCCTTTACGCATCCGGGTTCGGGAGCGTCACCCTCCTCACGAAATCGACGGTCGAGGAGAGCAATTCCTACTGGGCGCAAGGGGGCATAGCGGCCGTCGTCGATCCGGAAGACTCGACGTGGTTCCATATAGAAGACACACTCAGGGCGGGGAGGGGGCTCAACGATACCGAAGCCGTCACCGTCCTAGTAAACGAGGGGAAGGAGCGTGTAGCCGACCTCATCAGGCTCGGAATGAAGTTCGATACGGGTGAGAAAGGGCTCGAGCTCGGGCTCGAGGGCGGGCATACAAAGAGACGCGTGCTCCACGCGGGGGGCAGCTCCACCGGGAGGGAGATGGTCAAGTTCCTGATCGCCGCGGTCGAGAGCAATAAATCGATAAGTAAGTTCGAGAGCACGGGCGTAATAGAATTCTTCTCGGACGGGTCCCGGTGCTCGGGAGCGCTGGCTATAGACGGCAATATCAGCCCCGTCGCCTTTATATCGAAATCCACGATACTCGCGACAGGGGGGGCTTGTGCCCTTTACGAAAGAACGACCAACCCCGAGGGCGCGACCGGCGAGGGTATAGCGCTCGCATACGAGGCAGGCGCTGAGATCGCCGATATGGAGTTCGTACAGTTCCACCCGACTGCTTTTTATAATGAAAACGGAGCGAGCTTCCTCATATCCGAAGCCGTGCGCGGAGAGGGGGCTTACCTCCTCGACAGCGGGGGGAAGCGTTTCATGCATAAATACAGCGAGCTTGGTGAGCTCGCGCCCAGGGACCTTGTGTCCCGCGCTATATATATGGAGATGAAAAAGTCGGGCAGGGATTATGTTTATCTCGACTTGAGGCACCTCGATCCGGCCTTTATAAAAACCCGGTTTTCGAATATCTACCAGGCCTGCCTGGCCTACGGCGTGGAAATGACCGGGGGCCTTGTCCCCGTTGCTCCAGCAGCTCATTATACTATCGGGGGAGTGAGGACCGGCCTTTCGGGTGAGACGAACATTAAAGGTCTCTTCGCATGCGGCGAGGTCGCGTGCACCGGCGTACACGGCGCGAACAGGCTCGCGAGCAATTCGCTGCTCGAGTGCGTGGTCTTCGCCAGGCGTGCGGTCGACGGGGCCAGGGCAATGTCTCAAGATCGATACCGTGTTCCCGTTGCCGAAGTCGACCCCGCCCTCTTTCAATCATCGGGGTCCCAGGAAAAATTGTTCAGGGAATTGAAGACGGAAGCCTCCCGCATAATGAACAGACGCGTCGGAATAGTGAGGAGCAGGGAGAGCCTGGAGGAAGCCCTGACGGAGCTCGCCGGCATGGCTTCTTCTCTGGAGAGACTTTCAGGTTATTATAGACTCAAGCTAAAGATGGCTCTCGAGGTCTCCGCTATCATCACCCGTTTCTCCCTATTGAGGGAGGAATCGAGGGGCGTGCATATAAGAGAGGACTTCCCCGAGGAGGACCCCGGGTGGCGGAAGCACATTATTTTGAAAAAGGGCGAGGAGCCTGCTGCTCTACCCGTATGAAAGGTATATTATTCGAGCGGGGCCGATTATTCGGCGTGACGGTTTAACGTATGAAAAGAATAGATCTCGATTTTAGCCGCGTGGACCGCATCATAGAATACGCCCTCAGGGAAGACCTGGGCGACGGCGACATCACCACGAACCCGCTCGTCACGGAGAAGGAGGACTGTAAGGCGGTCATTCGCGCCAAGGCCAGGGGGGTGATAGCCGGTCTCCCGATAGCGAAGCGTGTCTTTCAGAAACTCGACCCGACCGTGGTGTGCGTCGACAATATCGGCGACGGTGAGAATATAAAACCCGGCGATATCATTTCCGAGATCAACGGCGGCACGAGGGCGCTCCTCTCGGGCGAACGCCTCGCCCTCAATATCCTTCAGAGGCTCTCCGGCATAGCCACACTCACATCCAGATACGTTAAGGCGGTCGAGGGTTTGCCGGTGAAGATACTCGACACACGGAAGACGGCTCCGGGACTCCGCATACTGGATAAATACGCGGTTTCCGTGGGCGGGGGTTACAACCACCGCTTCGGGCTTTTCGACGGGGTCCTGATAAAGGATAACCATATCGGGATTGCGGGCGGCATATCGGAAGCAGTCGCCGTCATACGCAAGAAGTACAGGCAGAAATACAAGATAGAGGTCGAGACGTCCGACATCGAGCAGGTAAAGGAGGCGCTCATAGCCGGGGCCGATATCATAATGCTCGACAATATGAGCCGCGAACAGATGAGGAAGGCAGTCCGCCTGATAGACAGAAATGCGCTCGTGGAGGCCTCAGGGGGTATCAACATCAAAAATGTGAGAGAAGTCGCTGAAACAGGGGTCGATTTTATATCTGTAGGCGCCCTTACCCATTCGGCCCCGGCTTTAGATATAGGGCTCTATGTGGTATAATAAATTTTATTAATGATGTAAGCGAGTTGAAGAACGAATGGAAGACTATTCACTCATATATGACGAGATAAAGAGGCTTAAGGAAGAAAAGAAAGCCGTTATTCTCGCGCATAATTACCAGCTGCCCGAGGTGCAGGACGTGGCCGATTTTACGGCCGATTCGCTCGCACTTTCGCAGATGGCCGCGAAAACGGAAGCGGATATCATCGTATTTTGCGGCGTGCATTTCATGGCTGAAACCGCCTCCATTATCTCCCCGAAGAAAAAAGTGCTCCTTCCCGATCTCGGAGCCGGCTGCTCACTTGCCGATACGATCGATGCCGAGGAGCTCAGGGAGTGGAAAAAGGAGCACCCCGGCGCCGTAGTGGTCTCGTATGTAAACACGACGGCCGAGGTGAAGGCCGAGAGCGATTACTGCTGCACGTCCTCAAACGCGGTCAAGGTCGTGAGCGCTGTCCCCGAGGATAAAGAGATACTTTTCCTCCCCGACATGTTTCTCGGGGCTTATGCGGCCAAGGTTACGGGGAGGAATATCCACGTATGGCCGGGCGAATGTCACGTGCACGCGGGAATAAGGACCGAGGACTTGAAGGATATGAAACACTCCCATCCGGGCGCCGAGCTCGTCGTCCATCCCGAATGCGGCTGTACGACGAATCTTCTCTATCAGGGACTGAACGGCTCCTCCGCTAACGGGAACGGTCACATTAAATTCTTATCGACGGGCGGCATGATAAAATTCGCGAAGGAGTCTCAGGCGAAAGAGTTCATCATCGCGACCGAAACCGGAATGCTCCACAGGCTGAGGAAAGACAATCCGGATAAAACCTTCTACCCGGCAAGAGAGAATGCGGTCTGCAAGTACATGAAGATGATTACGCTTGAAAAAGTGCTCCGGTCGCTTAGAGAAGAAGTCTATGAAGTTAAAGTTCCCGAGCACATAGCTTCAAAAGCAAAAAAATCCATAGACAGGATGCTCGAGATCACGGCCTAATACCCCTCCGCGAGGCCGCCCGGCCTCCTCGGGTCTGTCGAGCCGTATATGTAATCCCCTATTTTCACGATGCTCTGGGCGCTCCCCAACGTATCCCCCGTAACTACTTTGTAACCCATTTCTGAAAGCAAATTTATCGTATCGGCGCTGAGTCCCCTCTCTGTTCGCAGCTCGTCGGGGAGCCACTGGTGGTGCACTCTTACGGCATAGGTCGCCTCGGCTATGTTCATACCGAAATCGATCACGTTCGTCAGGACCTGGAGCACCGTTGTTATGATGAGGCTCCCCCCTACGCTCCCGGTGATCAAAAACGGCTTTCCGTCCTTGAGCACGATAGTGGGCGTCATGGAGCTCAGCATCCTCTTTCCGGGAGCGAGCGCGTTATATTCCCCGCCCGTGAGGCCGTACGCGTTAGGGACGCCGGGCGTAATCGAAAAATCGTCCATTTCGTTATTGAGCAGGACCCCTGTCCCCGGGACCGTGAGGCCTGAGCCGTAGTTGAAGTTGAGCGTGTACGTGTTAGAGACCGCGTTCCCCCATTTATCTATCACGGAGAAGTGCGTGGTGTTTCCGCCTTCGCGGGAGGCCTTCCCGCCGGGATAAATCTTATCGGACGGCGTCGCCCTTTCGGGATCTATCCCGGCGCTCAAGCCCCGGGCGTATTCTTTCGATATGAGGCGCGAGACAGGCAGATCGGCGAAATCGGGGTCCCCCAGATACATCGAGCGGTCGGCGTAGGCGAGCTTCATGCATTCCGCCATGACGTGTATGGCCCGGGCGGAATTGTGCCCGTATGCGCCGAGAGGGAACCATTCGAGCATATTCAGCATTTCTATCAGGAGCACCCCGCCCGAGCTCGGGGGCGGCATGGAATAAATGTCGTACCCCCTGTAACTCCCGCGGACGGGTTTTCTGACAAGGGCCTCGTAGGAGGCGAGGTCCTTCTTCGTTATAAGGCCGCCTTCTTCTTTCATGAAGCCGGTTATCTTTTCCGCGACCGCTCCCTCATAAAACGCTCCCGGGCCCGATTCCGCTATCCGCCTGAGTGTCCATGCCAGGTCTTTCTGTATCAGGAGCTCCCCGGGGGCATAGCTCTGCCCGCCGTCCTTAAAAAATATTTTCATGCTTCCGGGAGACGCCTCCATCCTTTCTTCGACACTGGAAAGCGACCTTATCAATTCTTCGTCCACGGGGAACCCGTTCTCGGCCAGGTCTATCGCGGGCCTGAGAGCGCGTTCAAGGGTAATCGTGCCGTACTTATCGAGCGCGAGCGCAAGGCCCGCCACTGTGCCCGGCACGCCCGCGGAAATCACGCCGTGACGGGATTTCTCCACGTCGACTTCCCCTTTTTCGTTCATGTACATAGAGCTTCTCGCAGCGCCGGGCGCCTTCTCCCTGTAATCTATCGCGGCCGCTTCCTTCGTTCCCGTGAGGTATATCAGCATGAAGCCTCCCCCTCCGAGGTTCCCCGCCCGCGGATACGTGACGGCCATCGTAAACCCGACCGTAACGGCGGCGTCTACCGCGTTCCCCCCTTCCCTGAGCACTTCGAGCCCGGCCCTGGTCGCGTATTCGCTCTCGGACACGACCATCCCATGCTCTGCGTATACGGGGTGGAAACGTGCTCCGGGATCGAACACGGGACGTTCCTTCCCCTCTGCCGCGGTGATGGTCAGGAAAAGGGATATCGCGAATAGAAGGCTCGGAATCTTGGCGGGGCGGGACGGATGCGGTTTATTTATAATGCGGCTTCTCAAGTTAGGTCTTAATTATAAAGGAATAGATTGGAAGTGCGCAATACGTCCTATTAATTGCGCGTCCACCAGATTTATTCCGCCGGGGTTTTAAAGCTGAATTTGAGGACTGAACGGGGCCGGTTCAGGAATTCATCATGTTGAAGAATTCCTTATTCGACTTCGTTCCGCTCATCTTGTCGAGGAGGAATTCCATCGCTTCAACGGTGTTCATCGGGCTAAGGACCTTTCTCAGCAGCCATACCTTGTTGAGTACTTCCGCGGA
>DATIET010000416.1:0-4135 GCA_035455615.1 Thermodesulfobacteriota bacterium | reverse complement strand
GAGATAGATATAAAAACTGTTCCGAAAGATGAGAACGAGTACTCAGTCGTGGTACTGCTCGGTCAGAAAGACAGATTCAGCAACATCGGGATATACCCTGTGCCTGGCAATTCATTCATAGTTGGCGATATAGCCGCCGGGACGGACGAGGGGAGCGGCAGGAGCTCGGCCGCGCTCGACGTGAAAGTGCTTCCGTCACGAGGACAGCCGCAAAAGGGGCTTGAAACCCTCGTCGTTTACACGGACAAAGACGGCAAGAGGTCCGGTTACGAATTAGAGGTACCGCTCTCACGATAAAAAAGTTGATCCGGAGAATATTTGCGGCCTTATCCTTAACATAAAATTAACATCACTCGAATATCCTGAAGGCAGGGAGCGTGTATCGATGGTCAGGAAACAAATTCTTATAATCGGCGGCGGATTCGCGGGCGTGAAATGCGCCAAGACGCTGCGCGCAAAGCTCGCGAGGGAAGAAGCCGACGTAATCCTGTTCAACAGCGAGAACTACATGGTCTTCCAGCCTCTCCTCGCCGAGGTCGTAGGGGCATCGATAAGCCCCGAGCCCGTGGCCGTGCCCTTGAGGCAGATGCTCCCCGGCGTTTACTGCAGGACCGAGGACGTGATACACATAGACGTGAACAATAATTTCGTCGAGTTCTCGGGCGACCGCGGCAAAAAAGGGATGATGTATTACGACCACCTCGTGATAGCGTGCGGGTCGGACGTTAACCTGGGCCTCATAGCCGGGATGGCGGACCACGCCTTCCCCTTGAAGACCGTGGGCGACGCCGTGGCGCTCCGTTACCACGTGCTGCAGCAGATGGAGAACGCGGAGATCGCCGACAACGTCGACCAGAGGAAGTGGTACCTGTCGTTCGTTGTAGTGGGAGGCGGGTTCAGCGGAGTGGAAGTTGCCGGGGAAATAAACGACCTCGTCAGGGAAACTCGTAAATATTATAGAAACATCCCGAAAGAAGAGATAAAGGTAACGCTTATTCATTCGCGGGATCAAATATTGCCCGAGGTCACGTCCGACTTGAGGGATTTCGCCAGGATAAAGATGGAGCAGGCGGGCGTAAAGGTGGTATTGAACAAACGTGTCTCTTATGTGACCCCCGAGGGCGTGGGATTCGCCGACGGAGGATCCGTCGACGGCGCAACAATTGTATGCACCGTCGGTAACGCCCCTTCCCCGATGATCGAAAAGCTCGACGTGCCGAAGGACAAGGGGAGGCTCCTTACCGTGCCCGATATGAGGGTAAAGGGGACAGGCAACGTATGGGCGATAGGCGACTGCGCGTTTATTATGAACGACTATGATAAAAAGCCGAGCCCCACGACGGGACAGTTCGCCGAAAGACAGGGGAGACAGGCGGCTCTGAATATCGTCAGGGTGCTGAAGGGTCAGGAGACGAAGCCCTTCAGGTTCAAACTGATCGGCCAGTTATGCGCTATAGGGGGGCATAACGCGGTGGCGGAGTTCCTCGGAATCCATATTTCAGGCTTCCTCGCGTGGTTCCTGTGGCGCTCCGTTTATCTGTTCAAGCTCCCGTCTCTCTCTCACCAGCTCAAGGTAAGCTTCGACTGGGCATGGGAGATATTCTATTCCCGGGACCTGGCGCACCCCAAGGGGGACAAGACGGAAAGGGTCTCAAAGGCCCATTTTCAACCGGGGGATTATATCTTTAAGGAAGGGGACCCTTCTGTAAGCTTCTACATAATAGAATCGGGTGAAGTGGAGGTACTGAGGACGTCCCCTGAAAGCGGAAAGGACACGCTGCTTGCGGTGCTCGGCCAGGGGGATTTCTTCGGGGAAATGGCGCTCCTCGAGAACCGGAACCGCAGCGCGAGCGTCCGGGCGAGGACTAATGTCGAGCTCACCGTGATGGGCAGTAAGGTATTTCAGCAGATATCGGGCACACTTGCGCCTTTTAAGGAATTTCTCGCCGACGCCGTAAGAAGAAGGAGCAGCGATATCTGGGAGCGGATTCCGGCGGCGTACAATATACTGCAGGCGGAGCCACTCGGCACGTTCGTCAAACCCCTTTCCGACAGGCTTTCACCGTCCGAAACATTCCAGGACGCGGTCAGAAAACTGAGCGGCGAGGGTCCCGATTTCTGCTGTGTCGTGGATGACTCCGGGAAGCTCATAGGTATTGTTACGCGTACCGACATCTTCCGGGCGGTGGATGCGGCTGTGAGGCCGGAAACGAAAGTCTCCGTATTCATGAACCAATCGCCCGTCTGCGTAACCGTTAAAGATTCGAGCACTGCAGTCGCAGGGACCATGCGCGTGCGGGGACTTAAATGGGTCCCGGTCGTCGACGACCCGTCGAGCCTCCATATAGAGGGTTATGTCAGGAGGGACGGTATGCTGGGGTTCGTCCTCGAAAAGCTCGGCAAAATAGGAATTTAAGATCCGCATTTCCCGATGAGTATACCGGTGGCCAGTACTATAAGCCCTCCCACTATCACCTGGAAAGCGGCCGACAGGAACGGAGTGTCCATATACCGCTTTCTTATGTAGGCGATCGTTATAAGCTCGGCTCCGACCACGACCGACGCGACTATCAAGGCGGTTTCGAACCTACTGATCAGGAAGGGCAGCGCGTGTCCTATCGCACCCAGAAACGTCATAAACCCTTCGACCATACCCCGGAGCCACGGGCTCCCTCTGCCGCTTATTTTTCCGTCGTCTGAAAGCGCCTCCGAGAACGCCATGCTTATACCGGCTCCGACGGCCGTGGCGAGGCCTACGAGGAACGCGGTCCTGCTGTCCCTCGTAGCGAGCGCCGCCGCAAAGAGCGGGGCGAGGGACGACACTGTGCCGTCCATAAGCCCTGCGAGCCCGGGCTGAACAATCTGGAGTATGAACCGTCTCCTCTCGTCGTCCCGCTCGGGGATTTTCTCGGTTTCTCCTCTGTTATCGCTTTCCATCTGCGTTATTATACATCTGTTTTGAATATAAAATTTACCGTGATGTGAAGGGCATATATCGCTTGAATTGGATACTGTTTGGGGTTAGAATGGTTTTATAAAAATAGAATAGACATGGACCAAGGGAGGTAAAGATGGGCGGAGTCAAACTGTGTGCGGGTTTAATAATAATCCTTCTGATCGGCGGCACCAATCTGAATGCCTCCGAGTCCGACTTAACGACAACCGAATTCCGTCAGCTATACGACAGCCTGCTCGCCGGGAAAACGCTGGTTACCGAATCGGAGCAAGACGGGGTCGATGTAATCAAGGTCAGGAAATTCGGTCAGGCGGTAAGTGCGGGCGGAAATGATTTCCAGGTGCCGATAGAAGTCGTGATAACGAGATCGAAAGAAGGCGTCCCGGTCAACAGCATTACAATAAACATCCTCGACAGGGTTAATGATATAAACGGCCAGCCGATTATTTACGAAGAGGCGAGGAGTATGTCCGTCGTGAGCACAGGCGCCCAACCCCTCGATACGGATGAAGTGGAATCCGTGGGTCTTTTCCGCGCCTCAAAAAACGATAAGGGCGGGTTCGATGTCCACAACTTCGGGCTTATACCGTCCGTGGTCGTAGACGGGGATACGAATAAGATCGCGGGTTCGAATATATCGTACTCCTGCTACCCCGAAAACAGCATGACCAAATGTGTCCTGACAGTAAGAGATTACAACCTCGGCCCCTACACGCCGCTCACAGGATATACACTCAAGGATCCAATCGGAGAGGATTTTGTAGAAATTTCTCAGGAAATTAAAGAATAACGGTTATTATATTGGTAGCGGCTGGATCGATAAATTGGTAGAAATCATACGGAGGTCAATAAATTGAGAAAAATTGCGTTTCTGATAACCGTGGCGGCGCTGCTAGGCTGCCAGACCTATAACCCAGTAGTAGACCCGCAGGGCGTCGGCAACGGCGACGCGTATTACAGGGACCAGGCCGAGTGCAAGGCAATTGCCCAGCAGGGGGCGCCCGGCTGGAAGAATACCGCTAAAGACACCGTAGTGGGCGGCGCTGTGGGTACCGGTACAGGCGCGCTTATCGGTACCATAGCCGGGAATACCGTCGCGGGGCTCGCTTACGGCGCCGTGATAGGCGGACTCGCCGGAGGCGCCAAAGGGGTTTATGATTCGGAGAAAGGCTACGAGCA
>DATIET010000415.1:0-5169 GCA_035455615.1 Thermodesulfobacteriota bacterium | reverse complement strand
CTAAACGTATAGCAGCTTCGGAAACTTCCACGACCAGAAGAAGCCCAAGAGTAGTAGTATACCATCCTCTATCTACCCCTGAATCGAGGGAGAAATGGAGGAAAGCTATAAGGACAGTCCTCGCCAGGGAAAAATCCTCCGAATATAAAGCTAAATAAAACAGCTTCTTGACACCTTGCTAATACTATTTATTCATTTATTTCATGATCAAACCGAGCTATGACAACAGTGTCTTTATAAACTGCCCATTCGATCCGCAATATGAACCGTTATTTCATGCAGTAGTCTTTGCGATTCACGCTTGCAGCTTCAACCCCCGATGTGCTCTCGAGATAAGCAATTCAGCTCAAAACCGTCTGCAGAAGATATTCGAAATGATCTCCCAGTGCAAATATGGTGTGCACGATATCTCGAGAACCGGGATAAGCTCTAAGACCGGCCTACCCAGATTTAATATGCCCCTGGAGTTGGGTATTTTCCTTGGCTGCAGCCACTTTGGAACCGAGGACCACAAAGCAAAAGCCTGATTGATTATGGATCAGGATGAATTTCGTTACCGCAAATTTATCTCGGATATCTCCGGTCAAGACATAGTAGCGCACAATAACTCCTCAGAGAAAGCAATTCATGAAATAAGGGGATGGCTAAGAACTGAGTCAAAGCGAACCAATATCCCGGGCGGTGCCGAAATCTACAAACGGTATACTCAGTTCCAAAAACATCTTCCCGAGATACGCAAAAGGCTGCGTATAAAACCTAATGAATTTACATTTGTCGATTTTACCTACATAGTCAGTGACTGGTTAAAGGAAAATCCCCTAAAATAACACACCTCCACATTCCACTCAAACACGTTTCAATGGAATAACGTAACGTATGGAGAAGGGCTTGGGATACGTTAAGCCGCCCCGGAACGACCATAAAACCGCACTACGTGCGCCCTTCTTGCATCTTCCCCCTCACCCGAACATAATATAGCCCATCACCAGCCCGGGAGCGTGGACCATTGTCCGCCAGATCTTCAGCAGTCGTCCTCACATTATTATTATCCCTCGCCGCATGCACCTGCTCGCGCGATAAAAAGCCCGACTTCAGGGACGTCAGGTGGGGCATGTCGAAGGACGAGGTCAAGAAACACGAAACGGCAGACCTCATGAAGGAAGGTAACGAGGTGCTCATATACAGGATCGGCGGGGAATTGTCGGCCGTGCAGTCCGAGGGCACTGTCGAAGTCGAGGTAAACGGGGGGGACGAGTACGGCGCCGTCGTATCCCGCCCCCGCGTAACTATCGAGTTCGAAACCGTCGAGCCCGAATACGACGTCGTCTACGCGTTTAAGGACGGGAAGCTCGGCATGGCTGTGCTTCACCTCCGCGATACCGCGGACGACCCCGCCGAATATATCGAGATCCTCAGGGAAAAGTCGGCGGAGATATCGAATGAGACGGGCGTAGCCGCTTCGGGCGTCGCCGAGTACGGCGAGTCTCAGCCGAAGGACGACCCATATTCAGCGCCCGGGGAGATATGCGAAGGGAAATACGCCCTCAGGCACGCATGGCCGACGGTGAACAAGAGGACCGACATCGCTATCGAGCTCGACCAAAAAAAATTCTCCCCCGTGCCCGACTGCAACATCGCCATATTCTACGAGAGCGTCAAGTACCCGATCGACCCCGCCCTCTCTGACGAGCTCCACGAGACGCTCTAGGGGATTCCGAGCCCAGCGCAGAACCTGCGCTCGTATTCGATTCTTCCGTACCTCTACTTCTTAACCCGGTAACGAAGCCAAACCCGCCTGTCCTGAGCGAAGTCGAAGGATCGAAGGACGGGTTGTGTTATAAAAAAAGATGAGATCCTGAATCAAGTTCAGGATGACGAAAAAGAGGTGCCATTTCGAGCAGCGCGAAGCAATCCCGCCTTTTTCCTTTTGTCGTTCCCGAATGCCTTCATCGAGAATCCAGTCTTTTCCTTTCCCGACATTACAGAATTTGCGGCGGGTGAGCACCCGCTTCTATATTGCCCTCCCCCATTTTCAAGGGGAGAGGGTGCGGGTGGGGGGTTTACCTTAACATTCCAATAAATCCAGAATGCCTTTCTCTTCCCGACATTACAGAATTTGCGTTAAGAAAATAGATTATTAAGGCGTAAAGAAATCTATCAGGGCTGCGGGCGGAATTGATAGATTTTAGCCTTAATATGATATTTTTAGCAAATTATGTAGTCGGATGATTTTTGCTTCTTTTCATCAAGGAAAAGAAGGATAAAAAAACAGCTTTTCTCCTTCTTATGCTTTTTCATAAATCACATATTGTGTGCCACACTACGTGTGTTTTATGATTCTCCCCAACCATCACCGCCCAATCCGGCAAACGCGGCAATCTCGTTTGTCCTCGGCGGCCCGCCTACGGATGCGCGCTGCGTACACGCTCAGGCGGCGCGGACTTGCGGAGCTTCAATATCCCGTAGCCGAGCGCGGCCAGCGTGGCTGCGTAGAATATGCAGTGGAGTATGATGCCGTTCACGATAATAGGCTCGTGAATCTCGGCGAGCGCGGATATATTGGCGATCAGGAAAAAGACCGCCCCGAGCACGTTCGCTACGCCCGACACCTTACCCGGCCTGAGAAGGAGCCAGGCGAAGAGTCCCGCTGATATCAGAGCATCTATCACGGTGCCCGAAGCGTCGAGCTGTATCGCGTCAGGCTGTCCCGTGAGCGCCATTACGGATATTATGCCGACGATGAACCAGAGTATGTGCCCGCCTATCAGAGTGAGCGCGGGATACATGGGCGAGTGTTTCGTGTCCCTGAAATTGCCGATGAGCCACCAGGCCGCGATGATGCACACAGCGGGTATGAAAACGACCAGGAGCCCGAAATACGCGCTCAGCGCGGCGAACGCCACGAGAGCAGCAACGGCCGCAGCTATCTGCTTTGTCTTCGATACCGGCTCCGGGGGGACCACAACATCGTCCCCTCTCTCTTCCCTTATCCTGTCGATCTCCTCGGCCAGCTTCCTGCCCTCGAGGTCGAGCTCGTCTTCATCGGCGCCGGATCCGCCGTTTCCGTCCGTATCCTTTTCCTTGTACGGAACCAGGCTCCTGACGGTCTCTCTGAGCCTCTGGACGTGCTGCTCCATGGGCTTTGTGAACGCGTCCAGCCAGTGCTCCGTCATTATGTAATATTCGAGGTCCTTGTTCGGGTCTATCTCGTCGATGCGGAACGGGATAACGGGAATGCCCTTGTTGACAGACCGCTCCACTTCCCTCAGTATCTGCTGCGACTCGTTGGCGTTCTTCGAGAACACGAGCACCATAACCTTGCTGCCGTTTATCGCGTCGATGATGGAGCCGCCCCACTTTCTGCCGGGCGTGATGTTCCTGGGAGCGATCCAGCACGAGACGCCGTCCTTCTCAAGCGCCTGGCAAATAGATTCGGCGACTTTTTTGTCCTTCGCCGAATGGCTGATAAACACGTCGTGAGCCATATACCCCTTCTTTCGGAAACGGCCTGGATTGGTGATTTAATTATATCTGCGCTTTATAACTTCATCAATATGCGCGGCCCACACGTTATCTGTCATTGCGAGGACGATTTCGAGCGTGCAACGAATTCGAGCAAGTGAGAATTCGGTCGCCCCTGGTTAAATACTCAAGTGCTTCTGTTCTCGGGAGGCTCTATTGAAGCCAAACTAAATCGGTCGCCCTTGGCTAATTTCAAATATGCCCAATTATCCAAGTTTGATAATCACATAATTCAAATTACGGAGCCGCGCCTGCCCCGGACACCGATCCGGGGGCAATCTCTTCGTGTATCCTGTATCCTGCATCTTGCATCGTGTCCGTAGGAGCGAGTTCCCGGGTCAAGCTCGGGACATGTCAGCCGCGATAAATAACACGCCCTCCCTCAACGCATATACCCCCTTGCATCCTCCGCCCCGCCGGCACTATACTATCCGTAACACCCGGAACCGGAGCGGAAATCCATGAACATGAAATCGCTTGCCGTAATCGTATTATTATCGCTATCCACCGCGGCCCCGTCATTTTCGGCGGATGAAAAGCCCGACTTCGGGCAGGTAAACTGGGGCATGTCGAAGGACGAGGTAAAAAAGCACGAGAGCGCCCAGATAGTAAAGGAAACTGAAGGCATACTCGTGTACTTAATCAAAGGCGGGCCCAAGCGCGAAGTTATCCATACGCAACCCGACCTTGATGGGAAATCGATGGAGCTATCCATCGATATCGACGTACCCGACTACAACCTCGTCTACCTCTTTCCGAACGGCAAGCTCGGCATGGCCATTCTCCACATGGACAACCCCAAGGCGCAGGCTGACGATTATCTTGATGAGTTCGACCGCAAAGCGGATGAGATAATCGAGGAGACCGGCAAGGAGCCGAAAGGCATGGCGAAATACGGTGAGAACGAGACCGAGGACGCCATCTACGCGCACCCCGAAAGGATTTGCAGCGGCATCTACGCGATCAAGCTCATCTGGCCCGTCGTCAATGACAAGACCAGCATTATGATGGAGCTCGACAACAGGAAGACAGACCTGGACAAGTACGAATGCACCCTTTCGATATTCTACGAGAGCTTGAAATTCCCCATCGACCCCGCGGACTCGACGAAGATGCACGAGGTGCTCTAGTAACATAGCCCAACCCGTTCGTCCTGCTTGTCCGGCGTAGCTTTAGCGAAGACGGAAGCTTGACTCAGGAGCTCATTTTTTTCTTTGTCGCCGCGAGCGTAGTATGCGACCGCGGCAATCCCTCTTTACACCTTTATTCCTCCCTTTAGTAAAGGGAGGGCAGGAGGGATTTTCTGTTATCTTTTCTTTAATCCTGCATCCTGTATCCTGCATCCTTCCCCCCCCTCCCCCCTTCCCTTTCCCCCCCAATCGCGGTTATAATGACTTATCGTTATATTTTCCTGTTAATCAAAATCACCATGTCTTAATGGAGGATAGCAAGTGAGATACCGGAAATCTTTACTCGCGTTTTTCTTAGTCCTGACTGCCGTCTTCGGCCTATATGGAGGCTGCTCGTCGGGCGGCGGCTCGGACGTGCCCGCCAACATCCGCGCGATATTCGACAAGCCTCTTTACTCGGACTCCGTCTGGGGGCTCCGGGTCGTGGACCTCGAAACGGGCGAGGTGCTCATCGACT
>DATIET010000414.1:0-2542 GCA_035455615.1 Thermodesulfobacteriota bacterium | reverse complement strand
TTCGTCAGATGCGCCCCCGCGCAATAGATACGCTGGAGCCTCCCCCCCAGGATGGCTCTCATCCTTCCGAAGAAAACCATGTCCGCCCTCGTATACCGCTCGCGGAGCTCTTTTGATGCCGTGGATTCCGCGGAACGGTATTGCCTCCCGAGAGCGAGCGCCCACTCGAAGATCTTGCGTCTCGACTCGGGCATCTGGTCAAGCTCGTCCATGATCCGCCTGTAGATGTTCTCGAGCGAGAATGGGCTCGTCATCGTTACGGTGGGACTCGTTTGCTGGAGGTCTTCAAAAACAGTGTCCACCCCCCCGGTAAGGGCGTTCCCGACACCCGAGAGCAGGTACCTGAAGGCCGTCACTAAGCTCGGGAAATTACTCCAGCTCAGGGTAGTGAAACCGAGGTCGAATTCATCGAGCGTCAGCCATTCGGAAACATGCGTAAGCGAACGAAGAATACGGCTGTGGGAAAAGAGAGCGCCCCTCGGGGTTCCGGTTTCCTTCGCGGTGTAGAAAATGAACGCGGGTGATTCCGGCTCTATTCCTTCGGCGCGGGAAATTAAAGCCTCAAATTCCTCCTCCGTGAATGCGCTTCCGGTGAGGGAATCCAAGGGAGTCAGCGGACCGGGGCCGCCCTCGAATTTCTCCATGACCACGATTGCCGGGCGGTTCCCGCACATAGCCTCGACGCCCAGGGCACGATCCATGTCCTCCGTGAAAATAAGCGACGCGGACGAATCATTCAGTATGCGTCCCAGGAGCTCGGTTTTAACGTTCGTGTCAACCGGTATTACGACACCGCCCGAGAGGAGCGAGCCGATGCACGCCGCCATCCATTCGGGAGAATTATCCGCGAGGATTATCACACGCGAGCCCGGGGCGAACCCCCGTTTAGTCAGTTGCAGGGAAATCCGCATGGCAAGAGTCTTTAGCTCGCCGTAAGTAATATCCCGGTATTTTCCGTCGCGTTTGCTCTTGAAGCAGACCCTCGCCGGATAGGCTTCGAACGCCCGGATGACGGCTTGAATCAGGTTCCCGGAACTCTTTTTCATCGGTACTCGTTCCCCGCGGCCGGATTCTTACACTTGATGTCGCAGCTCCCTTCGCGCATCAGCTATCCAAGGCGGAAAGGGCTTCTTTTATGATATTTTCAAGCTGCCTGACGTTTTCCGACCAGTCGTAAGAATCGAAATTATTCAAAACGTGCTGTGAGATGTGTTTTAACTCTTCCCCGGGCCTATTACCGTATTTCTCTATAAAATGTTGGGTCAGTAGAGGGACGTCCTCCATTCTTTCGTTGAGAGAAGGGAGTATTATCTGCGATCCGCTGAGCTCATTGTACAGGTCTTCCAGGAAAAGTCCGTCCTCGACCGACCCCTCGAGCCCGCCGCTCACCCCGGCGATGACCCTTACGTCCGCTTTAATTAAGCGCGAGCTGCCGGGACGCACAAACTGCCTGTCCTGTAATAATCCCAGTAACGACCTCTGTGCTTTTAGCGAGAGCCCGTCAACGTTCCTTATGTATACCGTACCTTTATTAGCAAGCTCTATACTGCCTATGGAGAGAGAGCGCGCGTTGCTGTTGACCCCTTTCTCTTCAAAACCGAACAGCCGTTTCTCCGCATGACCGTCATCGTTACCGTTCAGGCTTATCCTGACGAATGGATTTTCAGCGCGCACGGACATCTTGTGTATGGTCTCGGCGAACAAGTGCTTGCCCGTACCGGCCCCGCCCTTTATCAGTACCGCAGAATCCGCGGGCGCCAGCTGCTCCACCATGAACACCGCTTTCCTCAGCAGGAAGCTCTTGCCGATGATACCTTCGAATATCAATTCAACGGCGTCATCCCCGGCCGCATACCGCTCTTTACTCTTTAGCCGCTTCTTCAGCATTTCGACCTCGGACATCGCCTCCTGGAGCGCCCATTTCTGCCTTGCGTTTCCTATGGCGACCGAGATCTGGCCGCCTACGATTTCCAGCAGCTTCAATTCCTCATCATCGAACGCGTCTGTCTGAAACGAGTTAATATTTATCGTGCCGATTGTCTTTCCGGCGTATAATATGGGCAGGGATAAATAGCATTTTATTCCGAGCTCCCTGCCCGCGGGCCCGATTACGGTATCCGTTTCCACGTCGGGACAGTATCTGGGCTTCTCGTCCATTATAACCTTCCACGCATACCCCCTGGGGTACGGGATCCTCGACACCCTTTTTATATACCAGTCGACGTAACCGCGGTGGGCCTTAAGCACAGCCTCCTCCCCTTCGACGAAATATATCGAGACGCTGTCGGCCTTTTCGATGTTCTCGGATATCGCCTGCACGGCGTTCTCGAGCACATTTTCGAGGTTCGTCGATTGGTGGACGCTCCTCGTCACCGCGCTGATCATGGTCTCATACCTGTTTTTCCGTGAGAGCTGGCCGAGTGTTTCATTCAGGGCTTCTTCGGCCTTTTTCCGCTCCGTGATTTCCCTGCTGAAAATAAGTATCCGGGTCTTACCCCCCATCGTGACGTAGGGCCTTCCCGTAGCCTCGAACCAGGGCCAG
>DATIET010000413.1:0-8000 GCA_035455615.1 Thermodesulfobacteriota bacterium | reverse complement strand
GAGCCCGCCAGCCAGCGTGTCGCCCTTCAGATAGAGCGCCACTACGCTGACCGTCTGGACTATCGTGCCGAGGACGACCGTGTAGAACCCTAACCTCGAGCCCGTCCTGCTGTCGGTCCAGATGTGGCTCATGTAGAATATGGTTGCTATGAAGTATAGAAGGGCGGTAACCCAGTATAAATCCATATCTATATTCTATTTATGATGGTGATTAAATACAATAAAAGCCGTTAAATAAGGAGGTCTGTTCCCGGATGCCGGGCATTTTCCAAATAGCCCGGCGATAATTTAAGTATTAGTTTGTTACGCAATAATGATGAAGTAATATCAGGAGTATGCCGCCTCTTTGAGAATCTCTGTCTGGTAATGGGTGGTGAGGGCATCGACCAGCTCGTCCATATCGCCGTTGAGCACCGCCTCGATTTTATAGAGCGTGAGTCCGATCCTGTGGTCCGTGATCCTGCCGTCCCTGAAATTGTAGGTCCTTATCTTTTCGCTCCTGTCTCCGCTCCCGACGAGGCTCTTCCTCGTGCTGGCCAGCTCGCTCCGCCTCTTTTGCTCTTCCATCTCGTATAATCTAGCCCTCAGCATCCTCATGGCATGCGCGCGGTTCTTATGCTGGGACCTCTCGTCCTGGCACTGCACCACGATCCCCGTGGGCAAGTGGGTAATCCTGATGGCGGAGTCTGTCTTGTTCACGTGTTGGCCGCCGGGACCGGAAGCCCTGTAGGTATCGATCTTCAAATCCTTCTCGTCTACCTCCACTTCGACCTCGTCTGGCTCGGCCAGCACTGCGACGGTAGCGGTCGAGGTGTGGATCCTTCCGCTCGTTTCAGTCGCCGGAACCCTCTGTACCCTGTGCACTCCGCTCTCGTACTTGAGCCTGCTGTAAACGTTCTTGCCTTCGATGGCTGCGACGACCTCTTTTAATCCGCCTATGCCTGTTTCGCTCAGGTTGATAATTTCCACCTTCCACCTGTTGGCTTCCGCATATCTCGTGTACATCCTGAACAAGTCGGCGGCGAACAGCGCGGCCTCATCACCGCCCGTACCTCCCCTGATCTCGAGAAATACGTTTTTTGAATCGTTGGGGTCCTTGGGCAGCAGCAATAAACGCAGCTCGCTCTCGAGTTGGGGGAGCTCGTTCTCGAGCCCGTCGAGCTCTTCCCGGGCGAGCTCCGCCAGGTCCTTGTCTTTAAGGAGAGACTTGTTTTCCTCGATTCTTTCGAGCACGCTTTTATACTTCCTGTAAACCTCCACTACTTCGTCTGGGTCTGATAATTCCTTGGAATACTTATGAATTTCAGGCGGACTTATATCGGGTTTACTTAGTGTTTTCTCGATTTCGAGGTATTTTTTCTCGACCTCTTCGAGACGCTTTAACATTCCTAATTCTGCCATTTCCTACTATTATCATCACACATCTTGCAAAAATTTCAAGATAATATTAAACTTATCTAGGTAAAATAATGGAAACAATGGATATTCTGGAAGGCAAAATTAAAGAGGCTCTCTCGAGGAAAACAAAGCTCGAGGTGGAGCATAAAAACCTTATGGAGGAAGTTGTAAATCTCAGGGAAAGTGTAACAAAACTTGAGAGAGAAAGAGACGAGATTAAACAGAAGTTAGACAGAGTAATCGAGAAGGTCGAGATCTACTTAAGCAGGTCTGAGGCATAACATGAATCGCCTGAAGATTAAGTTCCTGGACGCGGAGTATTATATCAAGACAGATGCCGATGAAGATTATGTCCGGAAGATCGCTTTGTATCTGGAGCAAAAAGTGAAAGAGATATCCACTCAGGATAACAGTGTGGTGGTGCCTAATACACTTCTGCTTGCGATGCTGAAGATTACAGATGATTACTTCAAACTATTAAAAGATTTTGAGGAATTTAAAGACGGTGCTGAAGAGAGATCAAAGAGATTGGTTCAAATACTGGAAAGCTCCCTTAGTGAACAGGAAACCTTTGGATTTAACGAAGGAGTTCTTAGAGAGGAACTCGGAAGAGAAGAATTGGAAGACTCGTATAAATACAGATGATGTTGATATACCTGATTCATTTCTTTCCCTCTTAGAGGCGGGGGGTTTAAATCTTGAGCAACAGAAAGAATACGTACGTTCGTATTTCTTAAAGAGAAGGTCCCGCCTTTCCAATACCGAGATAGCCGAGAAAAGCCGCCTGATTACGAGTAATCTCTCGCGGCTTGGGCTGTTTATACACGCGAAAAGGGTGGGGTTCTACTATCCGGTCAGGAACGAGGCGGACACGAGGGAGGTATTCTTCCTGTCTCTCGGGTCGGGGAAAGAGGCGTACTTCCCCAGAGTGACCGGCGCCGGACTGACTTTCCATAGAATATTAGACCTGAACGAGCTTAAGCCCGGGAAATTCGGTATCCCGGAACCCGATTCGTCCTCATCAAGCATAGCGCCTGAAGACCTGGACCTGATCCTTATTCCCGGAATCGCATTCGACGGCTCCGGCGTGAGGCTCGGGTATGGGAAGGGGTATTATGACCGCCTGCTGGTTAATGTTCCCCTCCGCAGAAGGGCCGCGCTTGCATACTCGCTCCAGATGTCGGATTCGCTCCCATGCGGGGAGACCGACCTTTCCGCGGGTCTGGTGGTGACCGAATCGGGAATAATTTATTGCGGAATGAAAGGCAGAATAAAAGAAGGAGGAAAACAACATGACTGAACTGATAGTTGCTGTGGCGGCTGCGGTTGTTGCCTTCGCTTTGGGGTACTTAGCTAACCACCTCTATAGACAAATGAAATTGAATAAGAAGATAAGTCTAAAGAAGGACGAAGCAGAGGTAATAATCGAGAACGCGAGAAAAGAGGCTGAGAAGGTCAGGGTGCAGGGGGAACTGAAAGCGAAGGAGATAGTCGAGAGAAGGAGCTCCGAAATCGAGAACGAGGCCAGGGAAAAGCAGAGGGAGGCGTTCAAGACGGAAAAAAGGCTCCAGAAGCGCGAAGAGATCCTCGATAAGAAATTCGAGGGTGTCGAAAAGAAGGAATCCGAAGTTTCCAGAAAGGAAAGAGACCTCGTGCTGAGGGAGCAGGCCCTCGGAGAAAAACAGAAGGAGCTCGATGCCGTTATAGACGAAGCCAAAAAGAAGATAGAAGACATCGCGGGCATGACTCAGGAAGCGGCCCGGAACGAGCTCATCAACATTATCGAGGACGAGGCAAGGCATGAGGCCGCCAAAAAGCTGAAGCAGCTCGAAGACCAGCTCCACGAAGAGTCCGAGAGGAAGGCGAAGGACATAATAGCGCTCGCGATCCAGAAGTACTCGGGCGAATACACGAGTGAAAAGACGATTTCCGTCGTCAACCTCCCTAACGACGACATGAAGGGGAGGATAATCGGGCGCGAGGGGAGGAACATCAGGTCGATAGAAGCGAGGACAGGGGTTGACATTATCATCGACGATACGCCGGAGACGGTCGTTATCTCGTCGCTCAATCCGATTAGAAGGGAAGTCGCGAGAATATCGCTGGAACGTCTGATCGACGACGGCAGGATTCACCCTGCGAGGATCGAGGAGATAGTGGCCGATGTCGAAAAGGAGATCGAGCGCGAGATTCAGAAGGCGGGGGAAGAGGCCATTTTCGATCTCGGTATTCCGTCTTTACATCCCGAGCTCGTGAAGCTCGTCGGAAGGCTCAAATACAGGACCAGCTATTCGCAGAATATCCTGAACCATTCGATCGAGGTCGCGTTCATCTGCGGCATACTTGCCGCCGAAATAGGGTACGACGTCAAGCTCGCCAAGCGCGGTGGGCTCCTCCACGATATAGGGAAAGCGGTCGACCACGAGATCGAGGGGTCGCACGTGGACATAGGCGCGGACCTCGTGAGGAAGTACGGGGAGCCCAAGGATGTGATAGAGGCCGTAGCCCTCGCTCACGACCCGCAGCCGCAATCGCTTCTCGCGATACTCGTTCAGTCGGCTGATGCGATATCCGCCGCGAGGCCGGGGGCGAGGAGAGAGACCTACGAGGCCTACGTGAGGAGGATAGAGGACATCGAAAGCATCGCAGGATCATTCAGAGGGGTCGAGAGGTGCTACGCGATACAGGCCGGGCGCGAGGTGAGGGTAATAGTGGAGAGCTCGAAGGTGAACGACGAGGAAGGCGCTCTGCTCTCCCACGAGATAGCGAAGAAGATCGAGAAAGAGGTCGCATATCCCGGACAGATCAAGATAACCGTAATAAGGGAAGTCAGGGCTACGGCCTATGCGAGCTAGCCGCGGTTGTTATTGTGTAGATGTGTCGTAGACAGGAATTAAATCGCTGAATAAGAAAAAATCCCGAGCCGGACGTTTTGCCGGCCGGCCCGGGTGAATTGATCAGGGGTCGAGACTTCTATTTCTCATTAAGTGCGCCCTTCGCAGCCGCGAGTCTCGCAATCGGCACCCTGAACGGCGAGCAGCTCACGTAGTCGACGCCGATTGCGCTCGATAATACGATAGATTGCGGATCCCCGCCGTGTTCTCCGCATATGCCGACTTTAAGGTCGGGCCTTACTTTTCTGCCTTTTACTATTGCGAGCTTCATGAGCTCCACCACGCCCAGGTCGAGCGTCAGGAACGGGTCCTTTTCGAGGATGCTCAAATCCTTTCCGTTGAGCGTCACTTTTTCGTTCATGTATGTCTTGATGATTTTCCCCGAATCGTCCCTCGAAAGCCCGAACATCATCTGCGTCAGATCGTTCGTGCCGAAGGAGAAGAACTCGGCCTCGGTCGCTATCTGATCGGCTGTGACGGCCGCCCTCGGTACTTCTATCATCGTTCCTATTTTATATTTTATTTTCTTTTTGGATTTTGTGAGGACTTCGTCGGCCACTTGCTGGATGACGTCTTTCTGCGCTTTCATTTCGGTAACCATCGCCACGAGCGGGACCATTATTTCGGGGACCGCTTTAACCCCTTCGTCAGCTACCTCGGACGCCGCCTCCATTATGGCGGTCACCTGCATCCTGGTGATCTCCGGTATCAGTATGCCGAGCCTGCACCCTCTGAGACCGAGCATGGGGTTGAATTCGTGGAGATCCTGAACTCTCTCCAGGAGCATTTTCTTTCTATCGAGGCTCTTGGATGACTGCTTTGTCAGCTCGTGCTCCTTTATGTCGAGCATCAGCTCTTCGAGCTTGGGAAGGAACTCGTGGAGCGGGGGGTCGATCAACCTTATGGTGACCGGGTGCCCCTTCATGTTGCGGAAAAGCTCCTTGAAATCGTTCCTCTGCATCGGCAGGAGCTTCGACAGGTATTTAGCCCTCTCCTCGGCCGTCTGTGAGAGGATCATATCCTGCATGATCGGTATCCTGTCTTTCGCGAAGAACATGTGCTCCGTCCGGCAGAGCCCTATACCTTCCGCGCCGAACTTATACGCTATCCTCGCGTCCTCGGGTGTGTCCGCGTTCGTCCTGATCCCGATCGTCCTGATCTCGTCCGTCCATTTCAATATCGAATTGAATATCTTGTAGTTTTCCGATTCTTCCGGTTTTATCGTTTCTTCTACGACCTGTATTATGTCTGACGGTATTACCGGCACGTGCCCGGAATAAACCTTTCCCTCAAATCCGTCGAGTGAGATGAAATCGCCCTCTTTGACGGTAACGTCGCCTGTGACGAAACGCCTGTTCTTCTCGTCGATGTTTATATCTTCCGCACCCACGATGCACACCTTCCCCATCTGCCTGCCCACGACCGCCGCGTGGCTCGTCCTCCCTCCCCGCGCGGTAAGTACGCCCTTTGAGGCTGCCATGCCCTTTATATCGTCGGCGCTGGTTTCCTTTCTCACGAGTATGGTGCTCTTACCCTCGCTCGAGAACCTCACGGCGGTATCGGCGTCGAGAGCCACGGCTCCCGACACTGCTCCGGGTGACGCCGCCAGCCCGGTGGCTATGACCTTATGCTTCTGTTTCTCATCGGGATTGAATATCGGGAACAGGAACTGCTCCAGGTGTTCAGGCTCTATCCTAGAAATGGCCTCTTCCTTCGTGATCAGCTTTTCCCTCACCATGTCGTAGGCGATCTTTAGAGCCGCGATCCCCGTTCTCTTGCCGTTTCTTGTCTGAAGGAAATAGAGCTTCCCCCTCTCGATCGTGAATTCGAAGTCCTGCATGTCCTTGAAATGCTTTTCGAGCGTATCCGCTATCTTCGCCAGCTGCTTATAGACCGGAGGCAGCTCGCGCGCAAGCTCCTCGATGTGCTTGGGCGTCCTGATGCCGGCCACGAGGTCTTCGCCCTGCGCGTTCATCAAGCACTCCGCGTAGAGGTTCTTCTCCCCGCTCGCCGGGTCTCTCGTGAAACCCACTCCGGTGCCTGAATCGTCGCTCATATTCCCGAAGACCATAGCCTGCACGTTGGCGGCGGTGCCGAGGTCGTCGGCAATGCCGTACTGCTTCCTGTAGAAAATCGCCCTTTCGTTGTTCCATGAAAGGAATACCGCGCGTATAGCCATGTGAAGCTGGTCGAGGGGGTTCTGAGGGAACTCCGCCTTTACCTTTTTTCTGACGTGCTGTTTTGATTTATTGATCACTTGTTTCAGGATTTCGGTTGTGAGCTGGGTGTCGCTCTTCACTCCCTCTTTTTTCTTTATCTCGGAGAAAAGGTGCTCGAACTCTTCCTTGTCGATACCGAACACCACGTCCGAGAACATCTCTATGAGCCTTCTGTAAGCGTCCCACACGAATTTCGGGTTGTCGGTCTTTGCCGACAGCCGTTCGGCGATTTTATCGTTAAGCCCCAGGTTGAGAATCGTGTCCATCATCCCTGGCATCGAGAACTTGGCGCCCGAGCGCACAGAAACGAGGAGCGGGTTTTCGGGGTCACCCAGTTTTTTTCCTATGAGCTTTTCGAGCTTCGAAAGATTTAGATCGATTTCCTTCAATATGTGTTCGGGAATATGTCTTTTATGGTCATAGAATTCTGTGCAGGCTTCCGTGCTTATGGTAAAACCCGGAGGGACGGGTATGCCTATTCTCGTCATCTCCGCGAGCCCCGCGCCCTTCCCCCCCAGAACGTCCTTCATGTTCCCTTTTCCTTCCGCTTTCCCGTTGCCGAATAAATATACGAATTTCTTCATGTCCCTTTCCTTTTATGTATTATCTTTCTTAGTTCTCCGACCGGTCTATATCTTATAAATTACGTGCTCAATTTGGAAAAGTCCGCGATCCTGAAAAACAGCTCTCTTATTTCCCAGAGCAACGATAGCCTGTTCTTTCTTAAATCTGCGTTCTCGTCCATTACGAGCACGTGCTCAAAGAATTTATCCACGGGCTCCTTCAGCGTTTTCATTACGGACAGGGCTTCCGGGTAATTCCTCTCCGACATCTTCCCGCCGACCTTTTCCCTGGTATCGATGAAGGACAGATAAAGCTCCCTCTCCACGGGTTCGACAAAAAGTCGGTCGCTTACTTCGCCCTTCGGCTGTCCTTTGACTATATTCACTACTCTCTTAAAAGCGATTCCGAGGGAATCGAAGTCGGGCGCCTTCCGGAATTCCGAAAGCGCTTCTATCCTCCTCTTCACTTCGACGATGTCGTCGAACTCGGCGCTGATCGCAGCATCAACAACGTCCTGGGGAAAGCCGTCCGATATCATTATGTTCCTGAACCTTTCCTTAAAAAAACCGGAGACTTCCGTCAGGATATTATCCTGCGAATCGGGGGACTTTCCATGGGCTTGATCGACTATGGCCGCGATGCTCGCGCGGACAAGCCCGTTGATGCTCAAATGGTAATTTTTATCGACAATTATATTTATTATCCCTATTGCGTGTCTTCTTAGTGCGTAGGGATCTGAAGTGCCTGTCGGGATGAGTCCCGATATGAAACACGCCGAGATCGTGTCAAGTTTGTCGGCGATGCCGAGAACGGAGCCGATATCGGTCTCTGGGAGGTCCCCTTCGCGGGAGGTCGGCATGTACTGCTCTTCTATCGCCCTCGCGACCCCTTCTTTCTCCCCGCTCAAGTGCGCGTAATACTTCCC
>DATIET010000412.1:0-8668 GCA_035455615.1 Thermodesulfobacteriota bacterium | reverse complement strand
CCTCGTATTTGATCTCTTTTGCCCCGTACAGGGAAAGGACGATCTTGTCGCTCCACCAGTAGCTCGCGAAATTCATAACCATCGCGAACCCGAATGCGATTATCAGGCCCTGCTTCCCGCCGAGAGCCCCGCCTATCCACATCAGGATCGCGGATAGCGCTGCAAGCAGTATCAGGCTTTTAAGTGTGTTCATTTTTATGTCTCCCGACTGATTAAGACCTCAAATTCACAAGTGTAACGGTCACATTTTGTTAACATTCCGGTACATACACCCCTCAAAGGGGGTGATATAATGAAAATAATGATTCGGGTCGAAATTTCAAGTAAAAAGTTCGGGGACCGGCGTTAACGAGAGGCCGAAAAGATATGGACACGCTTATGCTGTGGCGGCTCGCCGGAGCCTTTATAAACGTCACTATACTTTCGAGGGGAGCGCATCTTCTGCTTAGAAGATGGGTTCCCGACTCCTCTAAGAGGGCGTACCTCGTTCTGATACTGGTCGCGCTCCTGGACTTTGCCGGGATATGGGCTTTATACAGTGACCTCGCCACGTCTTTCTATATCGCGCTTTTTTATTATATCCCGCTCCTCATGCTGTGGTTCCTGAAGGATATCCTCGACGCATCGAGGTTGCGCGGCAGGGCGTCTCGCGGCACGGAGTGAAATAGCGATTTTCCCTCTTCAGCCGCGTATGCCCGGGCGTATATTTGTAAGCAGTCCCGGGTTTTGACATATGTTTTTTTCTTTAATAGAATTCTCTCCGCTGATTTCTTGACTATCTCGTGCGAGTTATGGCAACAAAAGAATACATGATCGTGATGAGGACCGATTTCGAGGGTGTGAAGCCGCCCAGGAGGGGCAAGGTCAGGGACATCTACGATCTCGGCGATAGAATTCTGCTCGTCGCTTCAGACCGCATATCGGCGTTCGACGTAGTCCTCCCCGAAGGGATACCGGGGAAGGGGAGGGTGTTGAATATGATATCGAAGTACTGGTTCGAGCAGACGAGCGACATCATCAGGAACCACCTGATCTCGGCCGATGTGGACGATTACCCGATAGAATTCAGGAGGTACCGGGAGGTGCTCGAAGGGAGGAGCATGCTCGTCCGTAAGACGAAGCCTCTCCCCGTCGAATGCATAGTAAGGGGGTACATTGCGGGCTCTGGCTGGAAAGAGTACAGAGAAAATAATTCAATATGCGGCATCCCGCTCCCCCCGGGGCTCCTGGAATCTTCTAAACTCGAAGAGCCCATATTCACCCCTTCCACCAAGGCCGAAGAAGGCACACACGACGAGAACATCAGTTTCGGGAGGGCGGCCGAGCTCATCGGAATGGGGCTCGCGGAAAGGGTCAGGGACGCGAGCATAGCCCTTTATTCGAGGGCGAGGGATATCGCGGAGAAGAAAGGGATAATAATCGCGGACACCAAGTTCGAATTCGGGATAGACGAAAAGACGGGCGAGCTACTCCTCATTGACGAGGCGCTCACGCCCGATTCGTCCCGATTCTGGCCCATGGCCGGCTATAAGCCCGGAGGTCCCCAGAGGAGCTTCGACAAGCAGTTTGTGAGAGATTATCTCGAGTCTATCGACTGGGACAAATGTCCCCCCGCGCCGTCCCTTCCCCCCGACGTCGTACGGAAAACGTCCGAAAAATACAAAGAGGCGCTCGAACGGCTTGCTAATTGAAAGTAATTTAGCTGTGGGAATGGCTGAGCTCCATCCGGGGAATTGAACGTCAACTGATTACTGCTCGCCGGTGAGATCAAATGGAAACTATAAGCATATTGGGGTGCGGCTGGCTCGGGCTGCCTCTGGCCGATTATCTGATAGAAAAGGGTTATAAGCTCAAGGGGTCGACCAGGACCCGGAGAGAGCTCGAAGTGATTAAATCCCACGGTATCGAGCCGTTTTATCTGGTTCTCGACCCCGATCTCAGGGGCGATAACGTCGATGATTTTTTTGATTGCGACGTGCTCGTGGTCAACTTTCCCCCCGAGAGGAGGGACGACATCGCCGAGTATCACCCGGCTCAGATAAGATCGCTCATCGCCCGTATGGATACCTCACCCGTTAAAAAAGTGCTCTTCGTAAGCTCGACGTCCGTTTATCCCGACCTCGGCCGTGAGGTCTCTGAAGACGAGGACGCGCCGCCCGAAAAGCCTTCGGGAATCGCGCTCCTCAAGGCCGAGAGGCTCTTCCGGCGCTCCTCCCGGTTCGAGACGACGATAATCAGATTCGGAGGGCTCATAGGCTACGACCGCATGCCCGGCAGGTTCCTCGCCGGCAGAAAGGGTATTACCGGGGGCAACTCTCCTGTAAACCTCATACACAGAGACGACTGTCTGGGGATCATTTATAGAATCATCAAGCGCAGCATGTGGGGAGAGACGTTTAATGCGTGCGCGGACGAACATCCGCTCAGGAAGGAATATTACACTGCTCAGGCTCTGAAACTGGGACTCGACCCCCCCGGCTTCGAGGACGGCGGCGGGGGATTTAAGATAATTAGGAGCGATAAGCTCAAGAAACGGCTCGAATATCGGTTCAAGTACCCGGATCCCCGTTTTATCGACGACTGAAATGGCGTTCCCCGCAGGATTGGATGATGAGGGGGGCAGTGTTGGAATTGACGCGCGTTCTGTTATACTAATCACTATTAAAATGAAGGAAATCCCCGGTTATACCGTAATTCATCGTTGGGAAACAATATAAAGCAACCCCTCAATATTCCTTCGGTAATCCGTCAAAGTCCCGCTATATTCCGGATATCGAGGCCTGCGTATCTGTTTTCGCAGGCAAATCATTACAGATTTAATGCATATATTCTAAATATGAGCCCCGGCACACATCCAGGAGGAGGGAAGACAATATAAATATGCAGGAAACCATGACGATCCAAAACGGCAGCGCGAAGGAGCTCGAATTCGGCGACAACAGCCTGGTCAAGGAGCTTTACGGGGAGAATAACGACAACCTCAAAGAAATTGAGGGCCATTACGGGATCAAGATCCATTCGAGGGGCGGCAAACTTAACCTCGAAGGCGAAGAGCAAGGGGTGGAGTCTGCCAACAGGTTTTTGCGTGAGATTTACGGCCTTCTGGAAAAAGGCTATACGCTCGACCCTTCGGATATCGAGCTTGCCGCGAGGATAGTGGACGAGGGGAAGATACGGCTTGCGGATGTGTTCCTCGACACCGTTTGCATATCGACGAGGAAACGGATAATCGCCCCAAAGAGCATCGCGCAGAAGGTATATATAGAGTCTATAAGGAAACACGATATTGTGTTCGGGATCGGTCCAGCGGGGACTGGAAAGACATACCTCGCGATGGCCATGGCGGTATCGGCCTTCGTGAATAAGGAGGTCAACAGGATAGTGCTCACGAGGCCCGCCGTAGAGGCGGGAGAGAAGCTCGGGTTCCTTCCGGGCGACCTCTCGCAGAAGGTCGACCCTTATTTAAGGCCGCTCCTCGATGCGCTCTACGATATGATGGATTATGACAAAGCCTCGCGTCTCGTCGAGAAGGGAGCGATCGAGATAGCCCCTCTCGCATTCATGAGGGGGAGGACCCTGAATGACGCCTTCATAATACTGGACGAAGCCCAGAATACGACTTCCATGCAGATGAAGATGTTCCTTACGAGGCTCGGATACAGCTCCAAGGCAGTTATTACGGGCGATACCACGCAGGTGGACCTGGCCGCGAGCGAGAGGTCGGGCTTACTCGAAGCCGAAATGCTGATGAAAAAAATAGAGGGGATTTCATTCGTATATTTTTCAAAAAACGACGTCGTAAGACACCCGCTGGTTAGAAAAATTATAGAAGCGTACGAGAAAAATTCCTGAGGTTTGTGTTATAATTCAATACTGACCGGCATCCTCAACGGAGACATACCCGATGCAAAGATTCTTATGCGCCCTATCGTTTGTGATACTTCTTTCGTTAAGCGCCGCCTGTTCCCAGTGGAGGGACCCGGACACCGCGCTCCCGGCCCAGAACGTCAGTATCTCGACCATACTCGCCAGCCCCGACGCCTATGATATGTCCGGGGTGGTAGTCATAGGGAAAATATGGCGTCCGAGAGTAGAGTCCATGGGGGTGACCGAAAACGGTGTAGAGCAGGTCTACACGGTGTTCACACTTGCCGACAGACAGGGGATCGGGATAGACGTTTATGTTAACGGCGAGGCCCCGGTTACCGACGGTGAATATATAAGGGTAGTCGGTCTCTTCAGAAAGGACTTCCAGACCGAGGGGGATTACTTCTATAACAGGATCGAAGCGAAGCGTCTTGAAAGCTGGAGTCCGAACCTGACTTACTGGTTAAGGGAATTCGAATTCGATTAGCCTTGAAGTTTACTGAAATAAATCCGAAAGGAACAGAATCTTCTCTCTCGAAGCCCCGAGTGAAACCGCATAAATTATGACGCCTGACAGCTCTTCAAGCTTTCTTACATAATTCCTTGCGTTGGGCGGCAGCTCGCCAAAATCGGTTACGGTTGAAATATCTTCATTCCAGCCCTCGATTTCTTCATAGACCGGCTCGCAGTCGTTCAGTATGTTGATATTCGAGGGAAAGTCCGAAAGGATTTCACCCCGGTACCTGTAACCCACGCACACTTTGATGATGTCAAAGCCCGACAAAACGTCGAGCTTTGTTATCGCAAGGCGGGAGATGCCGTTTGTCATCGCAGCGTATCTGAGCGCGACGCAGTCAAACCACCCGCACCTTCTCGACCTGCCCGTGGTCGCTCCGTATTCGCCTCCCGCCTCCCTGAGCCTCTCCCCAAGCTCCCCCTGTATTTCCGACGGGAACGGCCCTTCGCCGACCCTCGTGGTGTAGGCTTTCGCGATGCCGAGGACCAGGTCTATACTGGTCGGGCTCACTCCCGTACCCGTACAGGCGCCTCCCGAGCTCGCACTCGACGACGTGACGAACGGATAGGTGCCGAGATCGATGTCGAGGAGCGCCCCCTGAGCGCCTTCGAAAAGGACACGTTTCCCCTCGCTGATGGCCCTGTTCAGAAGGCTCGATACGTCGCAGGAGAAGTCCTTGAGCTCCCTTCCGTATTCTTCGTACTCACTGTATATATCGTCGAACTTGAGGGGCTTCCTCCCGAGAACGTGCTCAAGGTACATGTTCCTCTCTTCGAGCACGCTTGCAAGTCTCTCCCTCAGGGACTCGGGATCGATCAGGTCCGAAAACTTTATCCCCCTTCTCGCCGCTTTATCTTCGTATACCGGGCCTATACCCCTTCCCGTCGTACCTATCTTTCCGTTCCCGCGCGACGACGATTCCCGCGCGATGTCTATCTCCCTGTGGTAGGGCATAATCACGTGCGCCCTGTCGCTTATTTTCAGGTTTCCGGAGTCGGCTCGATAACCGGCCGCCCTCAGTCCCTTAAGCTCCCAGAGCAGCACTTTGGGGTCTATGACCACCCCGTTCCCGATAACGGATATTTTCCCCTCCCGGAGGATTCCGGAGGGCAGGTGATGGAGCACCACCTTCTCTTTTCCTATGACAATAGTGTGCCCGGCGTTGTTCCCGCCCTGATAGCGGGCTATTATATCGACGTTCTCCGAGATCAGGTCGACTATCCTGCCTTTACCCTCATCCCCCCATTGAGCGCCTATGACTACTATGTTAGGCATACTCAGATACCCCCTTTGAGTAGCTCCTCAAGGTTAGAAAATTCCTTGCATGCGCCTCTCCTCGACTCGATGAGCTTGATTTTCCTCGGTGTCTCGAGGAGTATGACTCCGTAAAAGTTAGAGGCGCGGTTCTCTTTTATCCTGAGCTCCCTCTGCCTGGCATCGAGATTGAGGTCCAGCACGACCTTGAAGCCGCTCGATCTGAGCCATTCCGCAAGACGTATGGCTTCCCGTCTCAAAGACGCTTTCTTGGGGATGACGACGAAGTGTATCTGATTCCCTTCCCTGTCTTTTTTGTATGTGTTCAGAAGGGTTTCGACGTCTATTGCGAACCCGGTCGCCGGCGAATCGCAGCCGTACTTCCCCATAAGCTCGTCGTAACGTCCTCCCCTTACGAGGGGGGCCGGGATATCGCGCGAGACGATCTCGAACGTCACGCCGGTGTAGTAATTGAAACCCCTTATCTCCGCGAGGTCTATGTTTATCTCGCACTCGGACTGATAGTCGTCGATGACGCCGAGCACGCTTTCGAGCTCATTCACGTATTTTCTGATGGATGCGATTTTCCTGGCCTCAGTCAGAATGTGCCTTCCGCCGAATAGCTCGGGCAGCTTCAAGATCGTGTCGTTTATGTTCTTAGGAGCGCGCGATTTACCGATAGCCCGGGACAATGCTTCCTGGTCTTTTTTTTTAAGCGCCTCTTCGATGCTTTCCCTGAGCTCGCCTGTCTTCGACAGCAGGTTTCTCAGGATTCCCGTGTGTCCGATGTCGAGCACGAGGTTCTTGATACCCGATTTCCCGAGGGACTTGACTCCCAGGGCTATTATCTCGGCATCGGCTTCAGGCGTGGAGAGCCCCACGAGCTCGCATCCGACCTGGAAGATTTCCCGCTCCTTGCCGCTCCCCTTTTCTTCGAACCTGACGACCCTGCCGTTGTAACAGAGCCTGAGCGGCGCGGTATGGTCCCTCATCTGGGTCGCGACTATCCTGCCTACCTGAGGCGTAATGTCGGGCCTCAGCGCCACGACGTCTCCTGAAGAAGGGTCGACGAACTTCATGACTTTACTTTTCAGCTCGTCTCCGAGCCCTACCGATAACGGCTCCAGGTATTCGAAGAGGGGTGTGATGATCTTTCTATACCCCCACCTGCCGAACTCTTCGAGGAGACCTTCTTCTATCCTTCTTAATTCCTCTGCTTTCTCGGGCGTGTAGTCTTTTACGCCCTGTGGAAGACTTAGACGGTTTATCATTAAAGCTTGACCTGCGTCACGGAAATGATGTCCGGGAGCTTGGATATTTTTTCGATCACTTTGGCCGGGACCGGGGAATCGACGTTCGTAAAGACTATCGCCCTCCCTCCTATCGCCTCTCTGCCGAGATGCAGCAGGCCAATGTTTACACCGTTCTCCCCGAGCAGTGTGCACATGGCCCCTATGAACCCCGGCCTGTCGTTGTTCTCGCTTACGAGTAGGTATCCCTTGGGCACAACGTCAATTGTAACACCGTTTATCCTTACGAATCTAGGCTCTTCTTTCCCGAATATCGTGCCCGACACGTGGCTCTCGCCTTCTTCGGTCTTGACCTTTATGGATATGAGGCTCCTATAGTCTTTGGTTTGCGAGGACTTCGACTCGATTACCTTTATTCCCCTCTCCTCGGCGATCACCGGGGCGTTTACGTGGCTCACGACCACGTCCATCATAGGCGTGAGGAACCCCTTCAGCGCCGCTACGGTTATGGGCGAAGTATCGAGCTCTGACACCTCTCCGTCGTATTCTATGTGTATTTCCTTAACCCCTCCCTTACATAGCTGGCCCTGCAGGCTCCCCAGTTTCTCCGCAAGGTTGAGATAGGGTTTCATGATCTTCAGCACTTCGAGACTCACAGAAGGCATGTTCACAGCGTTTTTGACCACTCCGTTTTTAAGGAAGTCTACTATCTGATCGGCGATCGCGAGCCCGACCTTGGTCTGAGCCTCCGCGGTGGACGCCCCCAGGTGAGGAGTGAACACCACATTTTCATCGAGCGAGAGGAGCGGGTTGCCCTCTTCGGGGGGCTCGTTTATAAAGACATCAAAAGCCGCCCCCGCGACCTTTCCCGATTTTATCGCCTCGGCGATGTCTTGTTCGTTTATCACCCCTCCGCGCGCGCAGTTTATCAGGACCAATCCCTTTTTTGTTTTCTCTAGGGTGTCTTTGTTGATAAGGTTCTTCGTTTCGGAGTTGAGGGGGGTATGTATCGTTATGATATCGGACCTCTTAAGAAGGTCGTCGAGTGTTACCAGCTCCACGCCTATCTTCTCGGCCGCTTCCTTTGAGAGGAACGGGTCATAGGCAATCACGTTCATCTTCAACCCGATCGCCCTTTCCGCTACGAGCTTTCCTATGTTGCCCAAGCCTATGCATCCGAGCGTCTTGCCGTAGATTTCTATCCCTTTGAATTTATTCCTCTCCCATTTGCCCGATTTGAGCGACGCGTGAGCCTGGGGTATCTGTCTCGCGAGGGAGAGCATCAGTGTAATTGTATGCTCGGCGGTCGTGATAGCGTTTGCCTCGGGGGTGTTCATGACGACGATTCCTTTCTTCGTCGCTGCTTCGACGTCGACGTTGTCGACGCCTATCCCCGCCCTGCCGATTACCCTCAGGTTCTTTCCGGCTTCTATCAAATCCGCAGTGAGCTTGGTTGCGCTCCTTATTATTATAGCGTCGTAACCGCCTATGATTCCCGCCAATTCTTCCTTAGGCGTACTCTTTCTGACATCCAGGTCGAGACCTTCCGCAGATTCAAGAATGCTCAGTCCTTCCTTGGTCATACCGTCTGTAATCAGTACTTTCAATTCTTCCTCCGAGAGATGTTAGGGGATGATTTTTACCGGGATAACAATATATGCGAGCCATGATTTGTTGTCAATTACATGGGTTATCCGTCCGGAGTCGTCTTAAAACGAATCACTTGCGGAATTACTGCTGTACGGATGACGGGCGGATGCATGCCGGAAGGGGTTGTTTG
>DATIET010000411.1:0-4338 GCA_035455615.1 Thermodesulfobacteriota bacterium | reverse complement strand
AGATCGCATCCACCTGCTCCATGGTCAGGCAATCAAGCGGGTTGTTTTTGTTAACGAATACTGCTAATGCGTCGATCGAAGTCGCAACCTCGGTGGGCTTGTAACCGAACTTTTTCTCGAATTCGTCCATTTCTTTATCCTTCATGGGGCGAGACATGGGGCCGAACTGTGCAGTTCCCTCTATAAGAGCGGGCGGTGCGGTGCTCGAGCCTTTACCCTCGATCTGGCATTTAACGTTGGGGTAATCCTTTGTGAAGCCCTCGCACCAGAGGGTCATAAGGTTGTTCATCGTGTCAGACCCTATGCTGTTAATGTTACCGGAAACCCCGCTCGTCTTGGAGTACGCGGGTATAGCCGGATCGACCTGCAATTGCTCGGCTGCGGTCGCGCTATTTACTGCCATCGTAAATACAAGTACAGCAAAGCTAGCTATTAAGCTGCCTTTGAGAAGTCCTCTCTTACTCATTTTAATACCTCCTTAATGGTTTTAATCTGGCATGGATTAAAACCGAGGTTTGTTAAGAAAATGTTAAGAGAACATTAAACCCTAGTTAACGGTCTCCTATGATTACTGAATTATTGCACATAATATCTTAATTCCACGCCTGCCGGCTTAATTATTGTACCTTACCTCAAAGCGCGGGGCCGGGTCAGGGGACCTGGGCGTGTGTCCGCTCACGTTCGAATATTTCTCTCCGAGGTGCGGGCGGGCGCACGGTTAACTATAGATTAACGGACGGTTCATCCGTTCTTCATCATTCCGGATTATCATGTGGAATGTATTCGTGTGTGCTCGGGCAATCGAATTAAGGAATATAAAAAAAACGGCATAAAATACGGAGCAGATCAATCGATATGGAGATAAGATCGGTACATCAGATAGCCAAGAGAGAGTGGGAAAATATATCCGTGTCGCTTGAGCTTTGCGGAAATATAGGCAAGTTCGATCTCGTCCGCTACATAGAGAAAGAGCCCCAGCTTATACGCAATCTCATAGGAATGGAGAAAAAAATCCCCGAACACGATTACCTTACGATGGAAGCCGCCTACGTGTTCACGGAATTGGGAAAGGAGGCCGGAGAGAGGCTCGGACTTACGTCAGAGCTTGCCAAAGCCTTCGGGGGAGGCTATAGCTGGGTGAGGACCGGGTGGTTCGATCTCATAAATCTCGAGTTCGATGATTTTGAAATTCTGGAAGACCACCTGACCCGTAAAATTTTCTTTTTCAGGCTGTTTTTCCCTCTGAAAGAGGATTTCAGCTGGGTCTTTGATTCAACTGACGTTACATTGAACTTTAAATCCATCTTCGATAGGTTCTCGTCCTGGCAGAATGATCCGGTCGGTTACGATAGGGATCTGGAGCGCTACAAGAAGGATATCGAACCCATAAGGGAAGGTCTCGCATCCGCGCTCGATATAGAGTCCGGTCGTTGTTAGCGCAATACCGCGAGTCGTCCGGCCGCTGTCATTCGAAGAAATTCCGGTTCCAAAATTTAATATTCCGAGTATAATTTTATCAAACATTACGAATTTTGTTTGCGAGGACCGTATATGCGTACGTATATCGCTTTGACTGCCGTGCTCTTCGTTTCGCTTTTGGTAACCGCCTGCAGCTGCGGCATCGGTTAAGCAGGCCCGGGCGGAAGGGGGACATAAGTCGGGTTATCATCAAACGGACCGGACCTCTCTCAGTAATGCGGAAGAGAACAGGGATTTCAGGCACGGCTGAGACGCTTCTCCGGCTTAATTGTGTTATGAGGCCGGTTTTAATTGTATAATTCCTTCCAGGCGTTAAATACACTCGAAGAGGATATTGGAATGCGCTTATACCTTACTTTATTTTCGATTCTTCTCGTTACCCTTCTCGTTACCGCTTGTCATTGCGACATCGGTTAAGGGCATAAGTGAAGCGCTCTAAATAAAAAAATCTGATATTATCCAGGGCGTATGGTTCTGATAATTATGGGCGTCACAGGAGCGGGAAAAACTACTGTCGGGGGGGTGCTTGCCCGTAAGCTCGGCTGGAGTTTCTATGACGCCGACGACTTCCACCCGAAAGAGAATATAGAGAAGATTAATCGAGGCATATCGTTGACGGATGAGGACAGGCTGCCGTGGCTCCTGGCGATACGCGATTTGATCAGGGGACTGAATGAGCCCGCCGTCATTGCCTGCTCGGCTCTTAAGGAGACGTACCGGGAAGTGCTTGAAGAGAGCGGCGGCGATATACGATTTATTTATCTCGCGGGCAGCGCGGAATTAATCAAGGTCCGGTTAAGGGAGAGAAAAGGGCATTTTGCGGGAGTGCCTATCCTCGAAAGCCAGCTCGGTGCGCTCGAGGAGCCCGAGTATGCGCTCAGGGAGGATATCGGGCAGGACCCGGAATCGATCGCCGAGGATATTATAGGGAAGCTTAATTTGAGTTAAGCCGGACGGACAATTCTGTTTACTTCACGTTTTCCCTTTTGGAGCGGGATGCTTTTGAGAGTAATTCCCTTAGCGTGTCCAGGTCTTCATCCGCTATCGCTGTTGCTATTTTATCCAGTGAGCTTTTAAATTTTTTCACGGCGGTCAGAACGGTCTCTTTATTGGCAATCAGTATTTCAGACCACATTTCGGGAGAACTTGCCGCAACCCTCGTATAATCCCGGAGTCCGCCCCCGGCGAAGTTGAAGAGCGTATCCGTATCGTCCTCTGATAATATGGCGTCGATCAGGGAATAGGCGATTGCGTGGGGCAGGTGGCTTACGAAACCGAAAACGCGGTCGTGCGCGTCAATGTCCATCTCGTGTATCTCGATCCCGACCAATTCCCAGAGGGTGGCGATTCTGCTCTTAACCACAAGCGCGGTTTTTTCGGTGGGAGTCAGAATGAACCTCCTCCCCTTAAAGAGCCTCGGGTCTGCGTTTGCAATTCCCGAATTCTCGGTACCGGCAATGGGATGCCCTCCTAGAAAGTGGAGATGGGGAGGCATGACCCCTTCTATCTCTCTTACGATTTTCCCCTTTACGCTTCCGACATCTGTGATAATCGTCCCTTCGGATACGAGCGGGATGAGGGACTTTGCTGTTTTAACAATAGCGCCGATGTGTGTGGCGATTATTACGATCTCGGCTCCCTGAGCGCCCTTGGCGATGTCACGCGACCCTTCATCGATTATCTGCTTCCTGAGGGCGTATTCTATAGTCTCTTCATCGGTATCGACCCCAAAGACATTTCTTACCTGCTTTGACCGTTTGAGAGCCCAGGCAAGGGAGCCGCCGATGAGTCCGAGACCGATTACCGCAACTTTATTGAATTCCTTCCTTTTCATTTGCCTATGACCTTCTTCATAGCTTTTATGAACCTCTCGTTCTCTTCCGGAAGCCCGATCGTTACGCGGAGGTGTGTTTTAAGCCCGTAGCCCCCGACGGGCCTGACTATCACCCCTTCCCTCAAGAGCGCGTTATATAGCGGTATGGGGTCTTTCCCAAGGTCTATGAGTATGAAGTTCGTATATGTAGGGGTGTAGCTTATGCCGAGCCTGTCGAGCTCGTCTTTCAGATACCCGAGCCCTTCTCTGTTTACATCCCTTGACCTCTTCACATGCTCATGGTCGTCGAGCGCGGCGATTGCGGCCTCCTGGGCGATGGAGCTCGTATTAAAAGGGTGCCTCGCCCTATGCATGGCTGATATAATATCTCTGTCTCCGACCCCGTAGCCGAGCCTTAGGCCCGCAAGCCCGTATATCTTGGAGAATGTCCTCACCGTGAGTATGGACTTGTCCCTGTATTGATATTGAAGGGTATCCGGGTAGTCGGGGTCTTCCACATACTCGAAGTAGGCTTCGTCAATCACGACCAGCACGTCCCCGCTGACGTTATCCAGAAACCATTCCATCTCCTCCCTCTTAACCATCGTGCCCGTCGGATTATTGGGGTTCGCGATGAACACCACCCTAGTCCGGGGGGTGATACGCGAAAACATATCCCTCAGATCATGCCTGTAGCCGGGCATAGGGGAGATAACAGCCTTCGCGCCGACCGCCTTCGTCACTATCGGATATACGATGAACGCGAACTCGCCCATGACGGCTTCGTCCCCCGGGGATAAAAAAGTCCTGGCCGCTATATCCAGCACGTCGTTCGAGCCGTTCCCGAATATAAGCCTTTCGGGTGTTGTATTGAGAACGCCTGAGAGCTTGTGTTTAAGATAAAACGCGTCCCCGTCCGGATAGCGGTGTATGTTGTCAAGCGCCTTTCCAGCCGCCTTCAGGGCCAGCGGCGATGGGCCGACCGGGTTCTCATTCGACGCGATCTTTATCGCACCAGTGATGCCGAGCTCCCTTTCGAGCTCCTC
>DATIET010000410.1:0-4676 GCA_035455615.1 Thermodesulfobacteriota bacterium | reverse complement strand
ACCCCCCTCTGCGCCGACTATCTCGAAGTGAGTACATATGTTCAAAGCTTGTTTTCGAAAGCCAACATAATATGGTTTTTCGATACAGAAAACTTATTTGAATTTAATTATTAAGCAAAAGAATTTATAGCTATGACGTATCGAATCCCTATAGTTTTTGCATTATCCCCACTTCCGTTATTTTCGTGATTTTCCTATTCTGATGCTCCCGCCTCGTTATCACGACCTGCCCCGCTTTCACCAGCCGCTCCACCTCCTCCTGCGATGGTGCCTGGACGTGGTAGATGAAGATGGTAGTCTCCTGGCTTTGCACTTCGTAGAGTTTTAACGTTTGTTTTTTTATACATGCTTGCATAACTTATCTACTCTTTTGTTACAAATGATTTCCCGTGATACCCTTTATTCATCACTTACCTGATGAGAGATGCAATCAGCATGCCATCGGGCGCTTTTAAAAATAAAAAGTGATATAGTATAGATACGACGCTGGATAAGTATTAATTGGGGAGTTCGGGGCTTTTCTGTATAGATGAAAACAAGTATGATTGCATCAAAAAATACAAATGTGACGATATCTATCATAAAGCATTTTTTCTAATTCCTGCCTGGCGAAAACGGCTCCACTCGAATCAGGCCAAAAAATCTCAATACTAATTATATCAATTGAGAATCATGCCGAAGCGTTCCGAATAGCCGAAAGAGCATAACCATATTCATATTTTAGAATGTTGCAAAAACGGACGTTTATGAAACACTGCCCCCGTGTGCTTACAATACATTTTGACCCGAAGCTCGAAATTGACATGATAAAATTGATTCGCTAGTATTTGCTCTGATAATCTTTATCCCTTTTCTTTCGGGAACTCTTAATGGACAAAGATTCTTATTCCGCGTTTGGACTATTTGCAAAAAAGAACTTCCTTGACGATGAGCTATGTAAAGGAATCCGGCTGGAAATGTCTTCGTCAATGGGGAGCCCGGGGCGTTTCGTAAAAACAAATGAACGTCTGCTCGATGAAAATGTTCGCAGGACTGTGGAGAAAGAGGTATCAAAAGATACCCGCGTCCTGCTGAGTGATAAATTGTCAGGGATTAAAGGCGAACTCGAAGCATATTTCGCTATAGCCCTTTCACATCCGCAAAACCCTAAGTTCCTCTATTATAGGGAGGGCGATTTTTTTCAGCGTCACATTGATAAAGGCACGAACCCTCAAAACCCGCAAGAAGCCAAGGACCGTAAGGTTTCAACGATCATTTTTCTTAACAATGAAACAGACGAGCCCGGAAACGGCAATTACACCGGAGGATCGTTCATTATATACGGAATACTGAGCGACCCGCGTTTCGAGTCTCACGGATTTAAAGTCCCGGGGACGACCGGAACGTTAATAGCTTTTCGATCCGAGCTCTACCATGAGGTTACGCCCGTAACTAGCGGGGTGAGATATACGGTGGTCGACTGGTTTGCTTGACGGAGAATCCGCTTAAGCATACTGACGTCTGTCGGTCGCCGGGAAGACCCCGGTTCTCTCACGTCATTTAAATTCAGATGACATACTAAATGACTATCGGAAACCGATACCTTCGATACCAATTCTTTCGGTTTTATAACCTTATTTCCGTTTATGACCAGTGTAAATACGGACATCGCCGGTCTCAAATCAGTCATATCTTCATTTCCTTCGAGGGTGGAGATTAATGTGTCGAATGACATTCACATCACGACAACATTGCTCTCAGCATTTGCGGTGGTAAGATTAAGTTTCTGGTTAAGCATCATTACGGAAATTACGGTTGGGATTATGAAAGCGCCCTTCGTGACCTTCTCCAAGAACTTGCGCCTCTCGGGATTAACGTTGTCAAGAAAAATTTTGTCTGACATGTAACTATCCTCCGTTATTTTCCGGTAAATTACAAGAATGTTTGTTTCACATTATATCACAGGCATTTTTACCCGTAAAGCGGAACAACTCCTGAGCCTCACCCAAAAGCTGTACCGGGCAAATTAGAGATTTCTGACGTATTAAATGCTTTTTCGCATGATCCTTCGGTGTCATGTTGTCCATAGCCGGATATGGCCTGAATTGAGCTCTTTATTTTGAAGAATTAGCTTAATATTGCTTAGTGTTGCAAAAACGGACGTTGACGTAACACTGTTAGGATATTCTCAAAATATCAAATAACCTCGAGAGTCCCCTTCATCCCCTTCTTCAGATGGGAGCCGAACAGGCCCTTCTTGCCGCAGTAGAACGGGAACTTGCCGGTCTTGAGCGGTGTGAACGTCACCGTAACGTCTTCGCCCGAGGGTATATCGACGTCCACGTCGAGCCCCGACGCGGGGTCATCGATGGTGAAATTATGGGGGACGAGGGACGTGACGCTTCTGAGCGTCAATTCGACGGGCTTCCCCGCCGTAACTTTTATGGTGTCGGGATCGAATGAATAGCTGTCGACGACGATCTCCACCTTCTGGACGTCGGCCACCGGGGAGGGCGGGCTTTCCTGCGTTTGCCCGGCGTCCGCCCCTGACGAGGCGTAAGCGGAAAATAGGATCAATAAAAAGGGAAGGGTTAATGCTTTGAATTTCATCTGTAACCTCCTTTGCCCTGAGACTCCCGAGTAACGGAGTGTGCGGTCCCTGTCGGAGCCCCGTTCACTCCGACTGGATGGAAACGTAGTTCTGCACGTCCTTGTCGTAGGCGGTTTTTTGGCTCTGGCACTTCGTCAGGTCGCCAGCGCTTGCGTTCATGCACTGGTCAAGCGCGCTCCTCGATTTCTCGACCGCCTGGCGCGCCTCGTTGAGCGACTGCTTCTTCTTCGATTCATTCATCGGGTTGTCTATAGCGATATCCTTTCCTGTCTTGAGAGTGCTGCAGCAGACAGCAGGGAGGATCGAGACGACGGTAAGCGATATCAGGAGAATGCGGCGGATCACTTTATTACCCCCGGGATATTTGTTCGACCGGAGCTGCGGTCGGTTGCAACATTATAATCGATATTTGCCTGTACCGCTAATAGGGGGGCAGAGGATTATAGAACCGCTGTAATACCCTGAGCGCGGGTTAGAGAACATTCCGGACAGGTGAATCTCTCACCCGTCCGGAATTCCATCATCGCCCTTTTAGGAGTTCGGATGCCGGATATGACTAATGGGTAACCTTATTAGGCGTTGAAGCGGTTGAAGTATTCACCGAAAAGCGAGAAAGCCTTTTCGATGTTTTCCTGCGCCATGGAGCGGGCGTCCTTCGCGAACTTCTCGGTCATGGTCTTGGCCGTCTGTATCTGCTCTTTGCGGAACGTGATATAGCGGTCGAGATGATCGGATACCTTCTTAGCGCTCCCGTCGTAAGGAAGATCCTTTACGAACGGCAGGTCCTTCGGGAAGTCCTTGTAGAACCCGCTGACGTTGGTCACGAATTCCTTTTCGAGGTCGAACATATGCTCGGCCTGGGCGCTGAACGCCTTAAGGTTCTGCTCGAAGAGCGAAAACGTAAAATCGAGGCCGTTAAGATAGTTCTCTTTTACGAGACCTGAAAATTCCTTTACCGGCTCTGTAAATTCCTTTACCTTTGAAGCTGACTTCTTTGTAGTTTCGGACATGGCGAAACCTCCTGATATTTTTTCTAAGAACAATATAAACAGGAAACGGGCTTTGTCAAGGGTGTTTATTCGCAATTGCACAATTTAATATTTGTTGCGGGGCAGGGCGTTGCGTATATTAAGGCAGTGTTAAGAGACGCATATGCTAATAATGCTGCCAGTCTCGCCGGACCCATGGTCCAATTAAATTAGCTGGTTAAAACGGGTCCTCGCCCCGGGTTCAGGGTCATGCGCCGTTCACGGGAGAGCGGAGAGTGGCCGGCTCGGGGGAGGCGCCGATATTTTTCAGGTTAGTATATTATTTTTGATGATTATACCGCCCGGTCGCGGGTAATCCGGAATGGAATAGATGTCTATCAAATCGGTCCCCGATCTCCTCTGTTACGCGAGGCTCCTCCTGGTCCCGGTGGTGCTGGCGCTCGCCTTGTTGAACCTTCCCTTCTACGCGGGGATCGCGCTCCTCGCGGCCGGTCTCACGGACGTGCTCGACGGCACACTCGCGCGGGGGTGGAACATCGCTACGGCTTACGGGAGCAGGCTCGATTCCATAGCCGACACACTCATGGAAGTATCAGCCGCTGCGGCTGTCCTGATCTTGAAGCCCGGGATATTTACAGGCCACGCGCTCATACTCGGCGCGTGGATCGCTTTCGAGGCTTCCTCGATCCTCCTCGGGTGGATAAAGTTCAGGAGGATTGCGAACCTCCACCTCTATCTGACGAAGGCGGCGGGCGTCATTGCGTACGCGTTCGTGATATACACGCTCGTCATAGGTTACAACGAGGCGTTTTTCTACGCGGCGGCTGCGCTCCTCATCGTTTCGTCCCTCGAATGCCTCGTCCTCCAGCTATCCGCCCCGCGCGTGGACGAGCACATGAAGTCCATATACCATGCGTACCGGGCGGGGAGGCTGTTTTGATGCTTCATTACACGTCGTGTGGTCTTTCAATAAGACAAAGAAAAGGCAAAGATAATTTTCTTCTTTTCCTTGATGAAAAGAAGCAAAAATCATCCGACTACATAATTTGCTAAAAATATCTCATTAAGGCTAAAATCTATCAATTCCACCCACAACC
>DATIET010000409.1:0-7195 GCA_035455615.1 Thermodesulfobacteriota bacterium | reverse complement strand
CGAATAATATTTATACCGGTAAATCAGGAAAATCAATAACTTTACCTCTGTCCATATTTAACGGATGACATTGGTGTCCTTATTTGGCGAGGAGCTCCAGTGCTTTATTCAAATCCGTGGTAGGCAGGTTGCAGACATGATCGAGGCAGACGTAAGCCGTGGCTTTTCCGTCGATCGAGGATTGTCCTTTCGTGAATTCGGCGATAGCCGTGATGTCCGGGGCGCCGCCAGTTCCTTTGAATAGCAGCACTTTATTGGGACTGTATTTTTTTCTGAACGCCGACATCATTTCTTTCGTATCCGGCGATGCGGGGTCTCCCACTACCACCACTTCGTAGGAAGGTCCTATCGCGAAGTCGAGACTCGAAAGGAGCTGTGTATATGCTACCGGGGCCTGCTCCACGGTACCGGAAAACGCCTTCGCAAGCTTTGCAGCCATCTCGTCATAAGCGGCGTCGCCCGTTATCCTCCCGATCCTGAGAAGATTGAGCATCGCAACCGAGTTGCCGGAGGGGATTGCGCCGTCGTATATCTCCTTATGTCTCGTTAGAAGCTCTTCCGCATCATGCGACGTGAAATAAAACCCGCCGTTTTTATCGTCCCAGAATAGTATGGTCATTTCTTTTTGCAGGTCGAGGGCCGCCTTTAAATACTTTATATCGAACGTGCTCTCGTATAGTTCAAGCAGGCCCCATATAAAAAACGAATAGTCGTCGATGCTCCCGCCAATCCCCGCTTCCCCGTCCCTCCAGCGGTGGAGGAGCCTGCCCTTGCCGTCCCTCATTTTACCGAGCACGAAGTCTGCCGCGCGTTTAGCGCTATCGCTATAGCGCTTATCGCCAAAGGCGCTCGCACCCTTCGAGAGGGCGGCTATCATCAACCCGTTCCAGTCGGTCAGAACCTTATCGTCCTTATGGGGGTGCACCCTCTTCTCTCTTACGTCGAAAAGCTTCTTTCTCGACTTATCGATCCTGCCCTCGAACTCATCAGCGCTCATGCCGAAAGACCGGGCGAGCTCCGGAAGCGGCTTTTTGAGATACAGTATATTCGTGCCCGTCTTCTCTCCGGAGGCTTCTTCGCTGAAGTTCCCCGACCCCTCGACGTTATACGTTTTTATAATCAATTCTGCGTCGTCTTTTCCGAGGACGCCTACAATTTCATCTTCGGTCCAGACGTAGAACTTGCCCTCTTCGCCTTCGCTGTCGGCGTCCTCGGCCGAATAGAACCCCCCTTCGGGCGAGGTCATGTCTCTCGTGACGTATGTGAAAATCTGCCGCGCCGTATCTTCGTACTCTTTCTTCCCCGTGGCCTGGTAGGCTTCGGTAAATACGAGGGCTAGCATCGCCTGGTCGTAGAGCATCTTTTCAAAGTGCGGGAGGAACCACCTCGGGTCCGTGGAATACCGGTGAAATCCGTACCCCACATGGTCGTAGATGCCGCCCTTCCGCATACCGCTCAGGGTCGCTTCCACCATAGACAACGCCTGCTCGTCCCCCGTCCTCTTCCAGTACCTGAGGAGGAACAGGAGGTTGTGCGGGGTCGGGAATTTAGGCGCCGTCCCGAACCCGCCGTTCGTCTCGTCGAACCTGCCCAGGAGCTGGTTGTACCCCAGAGTGAGAGCGGCCTGGGTCAGGTCTCTGCCGGTTGAGCCCTCGGTCAGACCCGTCGCCTTCTTCACGGCTTCAGTGATGCTGTCGGCCGATTTCAGCACCTCGTCCCTCTTATCCTTCCAGACGTCTTTTATCCTCGGCACGAGCTCCACCATGCCTATGCGTCCGAAGCGCGATTCCTTCGGAATGTATGTACCTGCAAAGAACGGCTTCTTGTCAGGGGTCATGATTATATTGAGGGGCCACCCGCACCCCCCTTTCGACAGGAGTTGACACACAGTCATGTAGACGTTGTCAATATCGGGCCTTTCTTCACGGTCGACCTTTATCGAAACGAACGTCTCGTTCATCATCTTCGCGACTTCCGGGTCTTCGAACGATTCGTGCTCCATCACGTGGCACCAGTGACAAGTCGAGTATCCTATCGACAAGAGAATTGGTTTGTCTTCCCTGGCCGCTTTATCAAAGGCCTCTTCCCCCCACGGGTACCAGTCTACGGGGTTATCTGCGTGCTGAAGCAGGTAAGGACTCTTCTCGTTCTTGAGTCTGTTCTGTTTGGACATATTTTTGTTATCCGTAGGTTCGGCTCCCCGGCTCTCGCCTATCCAAAATACAAAGAATGCTGCCGATATATATACAATACCAGCAATAAAGACTAAGACTAATGTATGACTTCCCGGGATTTTTTTTCCCAACTTCTCTCCATTATTGTACAAGCCGCTCTATGAAATCAGTTTACGGCCCGCAAGCTCTATTACAAGTTATTAGGATTGTACGTGTCAAAGGGTCGAGAGGATGTATATTAAAGGTCTAAAATATTCATAATATGCTTTGTTGGTTATAATTGATCTATACATTCAGCATGCAGATACTGGACGAAAAGTACTCAAAAGTCGTACTCGAAGAGAAACTCCTCCTGCAGTCGCTCCTCGCCGAGATAAAGGAGCTCTCCAACAGCGAGCTCGAAAGCAGGCTGAGGTCGGTCGAGGAGGGCCTGGACAACCTGTTCTCCCTGGTCTTCATAGGCGAATTCAGCACGGGCAAGTCGTCGGTGATTAACGCGCTGCTGGGACAGGACGTGCTCCCCAGAGGCATTACGCCTACTACGGACGAGATAACGGTCATAAAATACGGCGACGGTAGAGAGGAGAGCGTGGAAAACGGCTGCCGGGTGATATCCGTCCCCCAGGACAGGCTCAAAGGGCTTTTTATCGTCGACACGCCCGGTACAAACGTGACCATAGCGCAGCACGAACGGCTCACGGAGGAATATATACCCAAGGCAGACATCATTTTTTTTACGATCGGGGCCGAGCGCGCGGTAACCGGGAGTGAGGCGAAACTCATCAAATTTATTAAAGAGAGCTGGCTTAAAAATATCGTTTTTCTACTGAACAAGATAGATATCGCGGCGGACGACGAGGAGCTCGGGACCCTCGTACGGCACACCCGGGACGAGCTCGAGCGCTCGTTCGGCATAAAGCCGCACCTGATACCCGTTTCCGCCAAACTCGCGCGAGAGGGGAAGACTGCTTCCGATCCCGCGTTGTATTCGCAAAGCGGCTTCGCGGCCCTCGAGCAATATATATTCGACACGCTTAGCGAGGAAGAGCGTATCAGGATGAAGATAAGGGCGGCGTCCGAATTCGCCGTCAGTATCTGCGAGGAAACGGAAAAGGCGCTCGACGGACATATCGGCAGGATTTCCGAAGATATGCAGAGGCTAGGCGAGTTCGAGAAAAAACTCGACTCGATGAAGTATGAGATAGTGGAGAACTCCTCCCAATTCACGGAGAGGATAAGGAGCAGGCTCCTCGAATTCAAGACGCGGGGAATAGAGTACATAGACGAGCTGATAAGGTTCACTAACATCTTCAAGTTGATGAGTAAACAGAAAATCGCGAAGGAGTTCGAGTACAGGGTCTCGCGTCAGACCGTGTCCGAGCTTGAAAAGGACCTGGACGCAATGGTGACGTGGACGGAAAAGTCGGCGCGGACCATGCTCGACAGCACGATCGAGTTTTATAACAAGTCGATCAGGGCCGACACCTCGAACGTCACGACAGGGTTTATTTACGACAGGACGAGGCTCGTGGATACCGTGAGGAACGAGCTCGAAACGAAGAGGAGGGCGATTGACCCGGCCACTCTCGGCGGGAATCTCGTCGATTCCGCGAGGGGGGCGGTGGCTTCCGTTCTTGGCGTTCAGGTGGGTTCACTCGCGCTCGGGGCCGCCGTGGTATCCGCATTTTCATCTCTCCTCGTCGATATCACCGGCATCCTGGCGACAGTCGCTGTGATGGCGACAGCTTTCGCCATTCTCCCCAAAAAGAGAAGGGACGCCATGAAGGAGTTCGGCGGGAAGGTGGACGCGCTCATAGAAGAGATGATATCCGGCGTAAGCTCGCAGCTCGAGAGGGACTTCAGCGGGATTAAAATTCAGGTGAGCGACTCCTTGTCGCCGCTCAGGAATTTCTACAAGACGGAGAAGCAAAAATTATCCGAATCCAAAGTACGGGTGAGCGGGCTTAAGTCTCAATTCGGTGAAATAAAAGAACGGGCGGTATTAAAAAGTTAGGACGCAGACGCCCTACCGTTTAAACTATAATCCGAACTCGCTTGTCTCCGAAAGAACGGAATAGATCTCCTGTAACTCATCCTTCCGGCTCGAGACTTCAATCCCCATATACCATTTCTCTGAATTCGAATGATAGAGCCATTTAATTGTGCCTTCGAACTTTAACGTTTTTTCCCCGGTAAACAGGCTCGCCTCTATCTTGAAATTAGGAGGGAACCCTTTCGTGCCTTCCATCCCGATCCCGTGTTCGGATATATTAAACGTGGATCCGTTGAAAATGAGCTTCTCATCGCCTTCCCCGCCTTTGCCGTTAAGAAGGCCGTACTTGAGCTTTTTATAATAAGGTATCCTGGTAGAGCGCCTCAACACATTGATTACAGGTTCCGGACTTTGCGTAAGCTGACCCAGTTTTATTTCTTTACCGTTCGAATGACCGTTGTCCATCCGATAAAAATATCCGAGACTAGAAAGTATTACAATTGGACTTTGGTTAGTAAAGAGCATAAGACTTTCGTCCGGTCGTTGTGAAATCCGGAGGGGACGGGGTTATCTTCGGCATATTAATATTCCGCGACCTTCGGGGGGATTGTGTATTGTACGATTACTCACAGCGGCCAGCCGGTCCGGGGCCTAATCGTCTCTATCGTATTATTGGAAATCACCAGGCTTTATAGCTATTACTCAGGAGCTTGATTTCCCTAGCTCATTGAGCGCATACCTGACTTCATTTACCGCCTCTTTATCGAAGAACGGATTTGTGGCCAGCACCAGGTCGAAATATTTCTTGGCCTCCTCCTTTTTGCCGAGCTTATGGAGTATCACGCCGGCGTGATAGTAGAGCACTGCGTCCCTGGTCCCGAGCCTTAGGGCATTACTCATGGCATCCATTGCCTTATTAAAATTTCCCGTTTTATAATAAGCCCAGGCCAGGGTGTCATAGGCATAAATATCTTCCGTATCCTCCGAATCTCCCATTGCCAGCTCCAGCGCTCGATCCAGATTGATGTTCCTTTCCGCATAAAAAAGCACGAGTTCTCTCGAATGTCCCTTGATGCCGCTCTCGGCGTAATCTTTATATCTCTCCTCGGCATTCCTGTATAATTTTTTAGACTGCTCAGGTTTTCCGAGCTTCTCATACACCTTGCCGAGCTCGAGGTAGAAGTGCGGCTTGGGGTTTAATTGCAAAGCCCTTTCGTATAGACGGGCCGCTTTTTGATAATCTCCTTTAGCGACGTATACCTCGGCCAGATGCTCTATCGCAAGGTAGTGGTCTTTGAATGTCTGGAGGGCTTCTTCGTATGATCTTTCGGCTTTTTCCAGTTCACCTGTCTTGAAATAAAACGATCCCAGCATCACTTTTGCCCAGGCAATATTTTCTGCAGGAAGGCCCTGTCCGGAGGCAAGCTGTATGGAATTATTCATCAGCTCGATCGCTCCCTTCGTATCGCCTTTCAAATCTTTGATCTGTGCGGTGCGGGTGCCTGAAAAAAAACCGGGTGCTATCATCGATGCCGTTAAGTATGCTCTTTCGGCCTCGTTGTACATTCCGAGCTCGATGTAGGCGTCGCCCAGTACGCCGTAAGAGATGCTCTTTTCGGGTTTTAATTCTATTGCCTTCCTGGCGTACTCTATCGTCTTACGAAAATTATGTGTGTAGGAGCTCACTTGACCCAAATATACGTATGCCGCGTATCCGTCGGGATATAGCTCGATTGATTTATTCAAAATCTTTTCGGCTTGAAGATAGGGCTCGATACCCCCGACTTCCCTTCCCTTCTGTATGTAGCTCGCGCCGAGCTTGGTGTAGTTGTAATAATCGTCCGGGTCCTCCTTAATCTTGGAAGTATAAAACTCGATGAGACTGTCGGCAGGACTCTCCCTGATTTCCTTGCTGATTTCATCATGATGAGTTCCGTCGTCTTGATGGTGATGCTCGTCTTCGTGTGCACGCGTAGTAAAGTCCGGGAGCAGGATTGCAAGAAATAGTGCGGGAATAAGTATGTTAAGAGTTCTCATCTTTTCTCCCCCTTCTGATATTTTTCAGAGATGCGGACTTTTACCGGGAATAAAGGCAAGGGGGAATGCATAAACATTCCCCCAATGCCGTATTGTTATATCGTTGTTTAATCCACCGGGCAGCGGCCTGTATCAGTACCCTTGCATCCCCTCTCGCCTGGATCCACGTGGCGGCTGTTCCGTCCGCTGTGTGCGAGGTTCAAATAAGGGAATGAGGTATTGTATGGCTGCTTGTCGTTCACGTTTACACCGTCGCCGATCCTGTTATGCGGGAAGGTATTGAACTCGGGAACGAGCACCCCGGCAACTACGCGGGCCGCGATATCGGTTACATCGTCCACCACGCGGCGCCCGTTAGGAAAGCCCGCGGGGTCATCGTTTGACGGGTCATCGTCGAGGAGAGTCAGGAAACCAAGCCTGCTCTGCTCATCTGGCGGCGTGGGAGGAATACCGGTGTTTAGCCTCAGGACATCCGCTATCGGACCCGTCGTGGTCCCTTCCGGAGCCACAGGCTGAACATATTGGACCAGAGGCAGCAGGTCTAGTCTCGGAACATCCGGGATCGGCAGAATATCGGGGCCGAAGAGCGCTTCGTATACTGTGTTCAGCACCCTCGCGAGCACGGGATCGAGGAAGAAATCCGAATACTCGGCGTCGTTCTCGGGCTGCGCCATGCTGAATTTGTCCTTGAACCCGGTGCCGATCACGAGTTCGTTTATGAGCGGGTTGCCCATTCTCTGTATCTGAGTGAACTTCTTTGAGAGCTTAGGGTCTTCTCCCGGCCCCCTGTATCTTTTCTCTTTCGGCCTCGAGCTCGTCCCCCACATGCCGATTACTGCCTCAGGGTCTGATGCGGGGTGCTTCTCGCCGTCACTGGTGAGCATATCTATCGGCACTTCGATAGCTATTGTGTTTACGTTATAGCCTGAGAAATCATCCGCCGCGTAATTGTTCGAATCGTCCGCGTCCTGCTCATCGGTGAGGACTCCCT
>DATIET010000408.1:0-9159 GCA_035455615.1 Thermodesulfobacteriota bacterium | reverse complement strand
TCACGAAGGACATCAAGAAGGCGTTCAAGGCTTACGCCGCTCTCGACGTGGGAGGGGTTGTCGTGAACGATTACCCGAGCTTCAGGGTCGAGAACATGCCGTACGGCGGGGTTAAGGACTCGGGCGTCGGGAAGGAAGGGGTCCGGTATGCGATCGAGGAGATGACCGAATTAAAACTATTGGTGGTCAACCTGAATTACTAGGCTTATGGAACGAAGCCGCGGCGCATCATCCGCATATCTTGCCGAGTATGTTCTTTCTCAATAGTAATTCATAGGTCCTCGTACCGCTCTTTTCCGAAGCGAATATTTTCAGATCGTCCGGGTGGTCGATATCGAGCCCTACCCTTTCGTTCTCGTAATACTCTATTCGTATGCCCTTCTTCTCCGCCTCTTCGATGTGCTTCCTGAAACTGTCGTGGCCGAACCGGGACGGGATGGCGTCCGGCGGGTTCCTGAGTATGGCGTTCGTGCCCAGCATGTCCCTCGCCGGGACGAGTATCACAGAGGGAGGCCTCAATTCCTTACCTGCGATGAAATCGATGTCCTTAGAGGTTATGAGCGGGGCGTCGCCCGGAATAACGAGCACGGATTCGGCCCCCATCTCCATGCAAATACGGGACGCCCGGTCGACGGAATCGCTTTCCCCCTTCTGCTCCGTCTCTTCTATAATTTCGATCCCTATCTCCCCGGCTATCCTAATCGCATTCCTGTCCATGGTCACGATAAATATCCTGTCGAGGAGCCTCGAGCCCTTGAGCGCGGTAAGCACGTCCTCGAGCATCGCGTAGGCAAGGTCGGTCCTGACATCCTGAGGCAGTACTGAGGACAGCCTTTCCTTCGCTTTCGAGAGGTCCTTTACGGGAACGATAGCAAATTTCATATAAAGTCTTTTGGCGCCCGGGTATATGTAGCGCGCCATAACGCTGCGTCCATAAAAATCAGTTTATGATACCAGTATTTTTTTAAAGTCCGTAATACTCGGAATACCGGGTAGTGGGTCAGTTTGGCTTGTGTCCGTCCGTGGTTAGCTGGATTGGCCAATGGCTACGTTCTCGGCTTATACCGCATCGCCACCGCCCCTGAGCTGAACTCCAGCCGGCTCACGAGCTTCAGGTCGACATGCTTAGATAGTCCCGCGAACAGTGTTGGCCCGTGCCCCGCCAGCCTGGGATGCACCACGAACTCGTATTCATCAATCAATCCCAGCTCTGCCAGCGCCTGCGGGAGCTTCACCCCTCCCACGAACAGTCCGTTCCCAGGCTGTTGCTTCAGCTGCCGAACAGCGTTCTCTAGATGATCCCCGCGCACGAGCTCCGCATTCCAATCCACCTGTTGCAGGGTACTCGACACGACGTATTTCTTTGCCGCGTCGATAGTCAGGGCGAATGGTTCCATCCAATCGGCCATCCAGTCTGGCCTCAGTCTTGTCTGCGCAGGCGGCCGCCACGCTGCCTCCATCATCTCGTAGGTTACCCGGCCAAAGAGGAGGGCATCAGCCCGCGCGAGGTTCTCGACCGCGTGACGATGCAGGTCTTCGTCCACGACTCCCACGCGATGATCGCAGCACCCATCCAATGTGACGTTGATGGAATACCGAAGGGGTCGCATTACGCAAGTATACCGCCGATGGGGTTGGCCAACAAGGTTAGCCCGCCGCTTCAATGGGTGGCGCAGACATGCTCGTGATACATTTCCATCCCGATGATTTCTTCAAACTGACCCATTACCGAATACCGCCCCATGCGAGACCGTCCGGAGGGGGACGGAAAGTGTATATTTCATCCGCCGTCGAGTTATACTAATCGGGCCTATGCCTAAATCCGCCGGGAACGGTTTGCGTGAAGAGCTCGAATCCTCGCTCAAGAAGACCCTGAAGGGCGAAGTCCGCTTCGATCAGATGAGCAGGGCGCTCTACAGCACTGACGCGAGCAATTACGAGATAGAGCCCGTGGGCGTTGTCATACCCCGGACGGAGGAGGACGTATCTATCGCCGTTGAAACCGCCCTGAAATCAGGTGTCGCAATACTGCCGAGGGGCGGGGGCACGAGCCTCGCCGGGCAGGCGGTCGGAGACGCGCTGGTCATAGATTTCTCGAAGTACCTGAACGACGTCATCGAAATAAATCCCGAAGCCAAAACCGCCCGCGTGCAGCCGGGAATATATATAGAGCAGCTCAACCGAAGGCTTAAGCCCTCAGGGCTTATGTTCGGACCGGACCCGTCCACGGTGAGGGTTGCGACAGCAGGGGGGGTCGTCGGCAATAACGCCACGGGGGCGCATTCGATCCTCTACGGCATGGCGGGGGACAACGTCGGGGCCGCGATGATCCTGCTGGATGGAAGCCCCGTCGAACTCGGCGCCCTCGGTGAGGACGCGCTCCTCGCGCGGGCGAAGGAGAGCGGGCCCGCGGGGCGTCTGTTTAATAATCTCGCCGCGCTGCGTGAAAAATATTCGGAACCGATAAGGCGTGATTTCCCGAAGCACTGGAGGAGAGCGTCAGGATACAGTCTCAACTATTTTCTCGAATCCCCATTCAATCCGGCAAAGCTGCTCGCGGGATCGGAGGGTACTCTCGGTATCGTTACCGAATTCACTCTGACGCTCGTGCCGAGGCCCGCTTACACAGGACTCGCCATACTCCAGTTCGGGAGCATTATTCAGGCAATGGAGACCGTCCCCGGGATTCTCGGGCACGGCCCGTCCGCGGTAGAGCTGATAGATTCGATGCTCGTAGGCCTGACGAGGGCCCACGCTGGGTATAGAAAGATGCTCTCATTCGTCGAAGGGGAGCCCGAAGCCCTTCTCGTCGTGGAATTCTACGGAGAGAGCGAGGCCGAGGTAAAAGGAAAGGCCCGGGGTCTCGCTTCGTCGTTAAGGGAAAGAGGGGCCGGGTGCAGTATTAATTTCGCCCTAGGCAGTGAGGAGCAGTCAAACATATGGGGAGTGAGGAGGGCGGGTCTCGGGATACTGATGGGCAGAAGGGACGAGCACAAGCCCATACCCTGCATAGAGGACGTGTCCGTACCCGTCGGAAGTCTCCCCGAATATGTGCGCGACGTGTCGGACTTAATCAAGCGCCTAGGGACGACCGCAGGATTTTACGGGCACGCGAGCGCGGGCTGCCTGCACATAAGGCCCCTCGTGAACCTGAAAACCGGAAAGGGCCTACTTATGATGAAGGAGCTCATGGACGGAGCCTTCGAGCTTGCCGTCAGGTACGGGGGCGTGATGAGCGGCGAGCACGGGGACGGGAGACAGCGGAGCTATTTGAACGAGAGGCTCTTCGGGCCCGAGCTCTACGGCGTAATGCGGGAGCTTAAAGCGGCGTTCGATCCCGAAGGCATATTCAATCCGGGTAAGGTCGTAGACCCCGGGGGCCCGCTCGGGGACCTCAGGTATGGAGACAGGGGCGAACCCTATGAAATCAGGCCCAGGCTCGACTGGTCCGGAGATAACGACTTTTCTCAGGCGGTCGGGATGTGTAACGGCCAGGGGGTCTGCAGGAAGCTCGGAGAAGGGGTAATGTGCCCTTCATACATGGCTACCAGAGATGAGAGGGACACGACGAGGGCGCGTGCCAATGCACTCAGAGCCGTGCTCTCGGGCGCGCTCGGGAGGGATATGCTTGTTAGCGAGGGGATGTACGGGGTATTCGACCTGTGCATTTCGTGCAAGGCCTGCAAAGCTGAATGCCCGTCGAATGTGGACGCCGCCAAGATGAAGACCGAGTTTCTATCCCATTATCACGAAGAGCGCGGCATGAGCGTGAGGGACCGTTTTTTCTCGGACGTCCACGGGGCGAGCCGCATCGCTTCGATCGCCCCACGGTTCTCGAATGCACTGATCGGGAACCCCATGACGAAGCTCCTGCTTTCACGCATCGGTATCCACCCCGAGCGCGCCCTGCCGAAGCTGGCTCGAGAAAATTTCACGGGATGGTTTTACGGAAGGAAAAAACACCGTAAAGCATCCGGCAAAAAAGTAGTGTTCTTTCACGATACCTGGGTAACTTACTATCATCCGGAGGTCGGGATGTCGGCCGTCGAGGTTCTGGAGGCCGCCGGATACGAAGTACTGCTCGAACGGCGGAGGGCCTGCTGCGGGCGGCCCATGCTGAGCAAGGGCGCAATCGAGCCTGCGAGGGAGACGGCGCGAAAGAACGTCTCGTTACTCGCCCCTTATGTTAGAGAGGGCATTCCCGTCGTCGGCACCGAGCCAAGCTGCATACTCACGTTCAGGGACGAGTACATGGACCTCCTGCCCGGAAGCGAAGACGCCCGGATACTCGCCGGGAATTCATTTCTGATCGGCGAGTTCCTACACCGCGTGGACCGGGAGATAGGGCTAAATATAGAATGGCGTGGAGACGCCCCCGATATCCTCTATCACGCGCACTGCCACGAGAGGTCGCTCACGGGGATCGAGGCTCCGCTCGGCATGCTCGCCGTTTCCGGCTGCAAAGCCGAAGAGAGCGGGGCCGGGTGCTGCGGGATGGCGGGCAGCTTCGGCTACGAGAGAGAGCACTACGGGATATCGAAGACCATAGGCGAAGACCGTTTATTCCCCGCCGTAAGAAGAGCCTCTCCCGAGACGGTCATCGCGGTCTCGGGCGTATCATGCAGACACCAGATAGAGCACTTCACGGGCAGGAGCGTAAAACACCTGGCGGAGATACTGGCAAGCCGTATCAACAAAGGCATCCGATAAAGTCCTTGAGAAAATTCGCGAGCTTTATGAAATCCGCGGGCGCAGTTTCGGGCCGCCTCAGGTTCCGGTTTATTTCGAGTTGCATGGAGGGCACGCCCAATCTGGTCGCCGAAAACCTAGTCACTGTCCGTTGCTTCGAAGCAGGGAAGACGTCCGTGGAACCAAGCGAGACGCCGTTCGATCGGGCTGCCTGACCGAGCTCGTCTAGTGATCCGGGCCTGCCGTTCAGGAACTCGCCGTTCGTGCCGACGCCCGGAAAAACGTCCCCGGGCCTTTCCGAACCTGTCCCGTGAATGTCTATCAGGAATTCGAGCCCGCATCTCCCGGCTAATTCGGATAGCTTCGCTTTGAACGGGGATTCGTCCGTGTAATTAGGGTCGAGTGAAGACAGACGGCCGGCGTAGAGCGCGTGACACCCCGTCACCGAATGAAGGAGGACGGCGAGCGCGCCCGTGAAGAACTCCTGCCTCTTCAATTTGCCCATTCGCACGTGCGCCGTCGCGTGGGGCGCCGTGACGAGGACCGGGATATGCCCCTTTATATAATGTATCCCGTCCGAGTCTTCGCCCGGATGCTCCCTGTAACCGACTTTCAAGTGCGTCTCGAACTTGAGCGCGAAATCCACTGGGTCGGTGTATGCGAGCGAGGAGTGCATCCTCCAATTCCCGTTCGGTATCCTGTTCTCTTCGGTGGCTGTCTCTTTCAGCAGAGGCCCGGCTTCGTAGGAAAAGAATTCCATATCCGACAATTTTATCCTAGACCTTTTGAAGAGCCCGGTTTCAGTCCCCTCAACGCTGTCAAGCTCTTCGATCTTGGAAGGCGGGTCCTCCATGGTATAGAGCTCGCCCGACACAGTGGTGTCCGATTCGTCGTCGAATAAAGCGGCCGGGTAACCCCGCCCGATATCGTAGAGACTTCCCGGTACTTCGATTATATCCGAGAGCCTGCAGCCCCGCATGAAGCCACTCCTCACTTCCCCTCGCTGAAGCGTCCCGTAGACGAAGATTTTATCTATGATGCCGGACATCTCTATATATTCGGATTCGTATCTTTACGTGTGTGGATGATTTCACCGCGGACCATGACCATCCCGACGTCCCGTGCTGTAGATGAAATTACGGAGAGGTAAGGGTCGCCCGGTCCGCTGCCGTTTTTGAGGAATATCAGATCGGCCTCTTTGCCGGGCTCGATGCTGCCGGTCTTATCCTCGAGGTACAGCGCCCTTGCCCCCCCGAGTGTCGCAGCATAGACGGTTAGATAGGCGGCACGCTGCTCCTCGGACTGCGACATGAGGAGATGGAGGAACCTCATCTCTTCAAAAAAGTCGAGGTTGTAGTTACTTGAGAGGCCGTCCGTGCCGATTCCGATCCTGTTGAATTTCGCATATTCCTTCACCGGCGGGGCTCCGACCTGAAGAAAAAAATTACTTCTCGGGCAAAGGACGATAGCCGTGTCGAGCTCGCAGAGCTCCCGCGCCTCTTCCCCGCTCACCTGCACCATGTGAACGAGTGTAATCATCACGTCGTCGAGAAGGCCGACTTTACTCAGGTATGAAACAGGAGTGTCTGCCGAGTGCTTTTTAAAGGGAGTCTTGTTTATAAGCGGGAATATCTTCTTATCTATGTTGTTTTCTTCGCCCCTCACGAACCTCACCTCATCCGCGCTCTCCGCAAGGTGGATACCGAGGGGGACGCCGTTTCGCCTGTGAGACCTGAGCGATTTTTTCAGCACCCCGGGACTGCACGAATAAGGCGAATGCGGGAAGAGCCTCTCCTCGAAGAGCGCCCCGTTTTCGAGAGACGAGTAATCAGCCCCTCCTTCATTGCTGTCGAGGATTTCTCTGAAGAGCACTGTCCTCAGCCCCGAGGATTTAAGGAGCGGTATATCTATGCCGCCGTACGAGGATATCTCCCCTACGGTCGTAACCCCCGAACGTATGTTCGCTCTTATTCCTTCCTCCACAGACTCGGTTATCTCGCCGTCTGTGATACCCAACCTTTTTTCCTTTATTATCTGCGCGAGCCAGCCGGTGAAGCCCCTGAAGCTGCGGAGCCTCTTGAACATCCATCCGAGCTCGAGATGTGTATGGGCATTGACGAATCCCGGGAGGAGTATCCCATTTCCGAGGTTCCTTTCGAAGACACCCTTATACCTTTTCCTGAGCGCGGCGGGTTTTCCGATCCCCATTATCATACCGTCCGAGATCAATACCGAGGCGTTTTTCAAAGGTTTCGAGGAAACGGGCAGGACCGTTTCGGCAGTCAGTAGCAGCTTTCCCATATTTAGTTCGAACGTGCCGGAATCAATTATTCAGACGCGCGGAATATCATTATACCGGAGCTCTATCATTCCGCACCGAGGGATTTTATCCTCTCGATCAAATCTTCGCTCAGCGTGCCGTAGGCAACTTCTTCCACCGCTCCCCTCATTTTTATAGACCAGTCCTCCCTTATTTCTATGTCGAGCTCGCCGCCCGGCATGGATACGGTCACGGTTCTGTCGGTAAAGCCGTTCTTTACACACGCAGCCGCGACGGCACAGGAGCTGCTCCCCGAAGCGAGCGTGTAGCCGGCACCCCGCTCCCATATCATTATCTCGACCCTGTTCCTGGAGTCGACCTTTGCGAACTGGACGTTCGTGCGGTTGGGGAAGAGTTCCGCGGTTTCTATCAAGGGCCCTATGAGCTTCGTGTACCCCTCGTCGAGCTTCTCCGCAAATACGACGCAGTGTGGGTTACCGACGGAGACGGCCGTGAACCTGAGCACCTCGCCTTCTATCCTCATCTCCTCGTTCACTACCTCTCTCTCGTCACCCTTTACAGGTATCAGGCTGCTGACGAACGTTGCGGTCCCCATCTCAACTGTAACGAACGGGACTCTTCCCTCTCTTACCTCGAGCTCGGCCGACACTATACCGCCCGGCGTATCGATTCTGAAATCCTTCTTATCCGTGTGGCCGTGCTCGTAAAGGTACTTGGCGAATATCCTGAGCCCGTTCCCGCTCTTTTCGGCTTCGCTCCCGTCGGGATTGAGAATCCTCAAGCCGAAGTCAGCCCTGGTAGATGGGACGAGGAGCAAAATACCGTCGGAGCCGACGCCGTAGTTCCGGTCGCAGAGGAGCCTTATGGCCGCGGGCGTGAGCCCGAAGGATATGCGGGAGCCGTCCAGGACAAAATAGTCGTTACCGAGCCCGTGAGATTTTACGAATCCGTTCATATGCGCAGGCCTCTCCATACCAGATATCTAAAGAGCGCTCAATATGATACACACAACGTATGGTGAGCCGGTCATCATCCGAACCCCGAAAGGAATAAACGTAAGAGGTACGGAATTATTCCATGATGACCCTTCCGTAATGCCCGTCCGTTCGGAGCTTCGAAGCGGTTTGATCGGCGTCCTGCCTGTCCTCGTACCGCCCGACCCTCACCCTCCAGTAATTATCCCCGCTCAACTCTATCGACTCAACCCTGACATCATCATACTCGCCGTCGAGCGCGCGCTTTAGGGAGAGCGCTTTGCCCTTCTCCGAGAACGACGCAACCTGCACGGTGTAGAGGGGTTGAAAATAGCTGCCCCCTCTCGTGGAAGGCGTCGATATGACCTCGACCTTGACCTCTACGGTGCCCCGCTGGATCATGCCAATCGATTTGGCCGGAGCATACGAGAGATCGATTATACGGCCCTTCACGAAGGGGCCCCTGTCGTTTATCTCTACTATAACGTCCCTTCCGTTCTCCATATTCGTGACCCTGACGACCGTGCCCAACGGAAGGCTCTTATGGGCCGCGGTATATGCGTGCTTGCTGAAGCGTTCGCCGCTGGCGGCGTGATTGTTATGCTCTTCGATCCCGTACCATGAGGCTATGCCGACCTGCGTGGAGCCCTCCCCAATATATCCGCCCGAAGGGGCTTCTTCCCGCGGTGTACGGGTCGATTCGACACTTTTTTTTGCGCAAGAAAAAACGACCGGGAGAATCAACAATAATAGAAGTAATCTATTATTCATGCTCTCGAAAATTAACGACAGAGGACGAGCTGTAAAAGGACTTACACCTATGATGCGGAGCCCGGATCAGCGATTACGGGCAGCGAGATCACTTCGACGCTGACTCTCGCAGTGCCCAGGTTTAGGATCCCAAGCGTAATAGCCGCCGCCCTGGAGAGGTCGATTATACGACTCTTAATAAACGGACCTCTGTCATTCACCCTCACTATTACCTCTTTACCGTTATATAAGTTCTTAACCTTTACCAATGTCCCGAACGGGAGCTCCCTATGGGCGCCCGTAAGCTCGTTCTTGTCGTAACACTCGCCGCTTGCAGTCTTTCTGCCGTGGAGGGAGCTCGAATACCATGAAGCGTTTCCGTACTGGCGAACTTCCTCTGCGACAACCAAAGGCACGGCGAATACCACCAGCAGCAAGATTGACAATAAGCCTATATTTTTATTC
>DATIET010000407.1:0-4420 GCA_035455615.1 Thermodesulfobacteriota bacterium | reverse complement strand
GTCAAAGGCTGAATCCCGACCCTTGCAAATTATGTCTAAAGGAATATATAAAACTATAGATAGAAGCAAGGGGGGTGCTTCAAGATGATGGACAACGAATTCGAGAGAAACTATTTTTCAGATGACGGCTACCAGGACGATGAGTTCTTTGCCCGGGGCGGAAAGGAGGAAAGCTCCGACGACTCGTTCGCGGATACGGAAGGCGGCCGGGCGGCCTCTGCTGCCGGAAAGCGTAAGGGGAAGGAGAGGAAATGGACCAAGTACGAGGAGGAAAGAGTCCTTCAAGTATATTTCAGAGACCTTCTGACAGAACCTCTGCTTACCCCCGACGACGAGAAGGAGCTCGGGGCCAAGATTAAGGAATGCGAGAGAAAGGCGAGGAAGATTCAGAAGGACCTCGAGCTTCTGTCCGGCCGGAAGCTCAGGAAATCCCCCGGGATAGACAAGAACAGGCTCGACGTGACGAGGAAGCTCTTCTCCGAGAAGGCGCAGGAGCTCAAATCTAAGTTTATAAGGTCCAATCTCAGGCTCGTCGTGAGCATAGCGAAGAGGCACCTCGGCAGGGGTCTTCCGCTCACCGACCTGGTACAGGAGGGGAACCTAGGGCTGATAAGGGCGGTCGAGAAATTCGACCACCGGAAGGGCTTCAAGTTCTCGACATACGCCGCGTGGTGGATACAGCAGGCACTTTCGAGAGCCATCGCCGAAAAGACCAGGACTATAAAGGTGCCCGTTTACGTCCTCGAGCAGTCGGGAAAGGTGTTCAGGGCGAAGTATGCCCTCGATGAGGAGCTGGGAAGGAAACCCTACCCCGAAGAGATCGCCGAGAAATCAGGGCTCTCGAAGGAGATAGTACAGGCCGTGCTCGACGGTACGGACAGCGTGCTCTCGCTCGACAACCCGGTGGCCGACGACAACGAAAAGACATACGTCGACCTTATGCCGGACACGAGGGAGGGACAGGAAGCGGCAGTATCGGACATAAGGGTAAGGACGCTTATAGACGAGTCCCTGTCGTCCCTCACCCCGAAGGAAGAGGAGATCGTCAGGATGAGGTACGGGCTCGGCGAGGACAAGATATACACGCTCGACGAGATAGGGCAGAAGTTCGGGGTCACGCGCGAAAGGATCAGGCAGATCGAAAAGGGCGCGCTCGAAAAGATATCGAAGTCCGGCCTCGGCGAGACGCTGAAGGGATATTTGTAAGATCGCCGGGATTGCCACGAAATGACAGGATTGTGAGGTAAACCCTCACCCCATACTATTTTGGCTCGGGCATCGTTGTGCCGGAAGTGAGTTTGCATCGGTGATTTTGTTGTAAGAGCGACCGAATGCTTGCACGCTCGCGTTCGTTCCCCTTTCACAAAATGGGGAGGGAAATAAAATAAGACCAAGCAGATATAACCCGTTCATACTTCGACAAGCTTCCGTCTTCGCTAAAGCTACGCCGGACAAGCAGGACGAATTGGCTGACGGTTTATTTGACTAATGTACACACCCGCCCTATCCCTCCCCCCTCAAGGGGGAGGGATATATTCAAAAAGCTGAGAAAAGCGAAGCAATTGTATATGAGCGCAGATTCTGTGCCTCAGAACGAACCCTTCGACTGCACACTTCGTGTGCGCTCAGGACAGGCGGGCTAGGCTTCGTTGCTGGTTTGAGCGGAAGAATCATACGGAAGAATAAAATAAGAGCGCAGATTCGCGCCACACATTGTGTGCCCCTCCAAAAAATCCTATAAACTGAATTTATAAGTAGAATCAGCCCGAGATACAGAGTAGAATTGAAACTGTCCATACCGCGCCGGGAGGGGAATACGTATAAGCGGAAGAACGAGGCCCCGCCCGGAGGGTGCTCGACATTTAACCGGCATATATCTCAGCAGGGACGGGACAGGGCGGATGATACACGGCAGAACTATTTTCTGGTTCAAGCGGGACCTCAGGACCGACGATAATACGGGGTTATTGAATGCGGTCAGGGACAGCGGGGAGGTCATACCCCTTTACGTGCTCGAGGATTCCTTACTCGGGAAATACCCGGACGGGGGCAAGCGGCTCGGGTTTTTCATAGACGCCCTTTCGAACCTCGAATCGGAGCTCCGGGAACTCGGCTCGTATCTGCTTGTGCTGAGGGGGAAGGCGGAGGAGATAATCCCCGCGCTCATTAAATCCCAGAAGGCCGAGGCCGTATATACGAACAGGGCTTACGGGTTCTCGGGCGTAAAGCGCGACTTCGGGGTCGAGCACATGTGCAGGCAGGAAGGCGTCGTGTTCAGGAAGTTCGACGACACATTCCTGGTCCCGCCTCACGAGATTGACCAGAGGAAGGTGTTCACCCCCTTTTACAATATATGGCAGGGCAGGAAGAAGAACGCCTCGCTCGACGCGCCCTCGAGGATCAGCTCCCCTACGCTCCAGGCGGCGCCCGTGGAAACCGTGACGAGGGACATCGCGCGGTCGGAGAACAGGTACTGGCCCACGGGTTTCCCCGCGACGAGGCTTAGGGATTTCAACTTCATCGACTACGGCATGACGAGGGACTTCCCTTATCTCGACGGCACGTCGCGGTTATCGCCCTATCTCAGGTTCGGTCTAGTGTCCGTGAGGAGGGTTTACGAGGCAGCCGTCTCGTCTGCACCTGAGACCAGCCCCTACGTATCCGAGCTCGCGTGGAGGGAGTTCTGGTACCACATCATGCACTACTTCCCCGAGACGAGGGGCCTCGAGTTCCAGGAGAAGAGACGGAACATCAAATGGATAAACAGCGAGAAGTGGTACGACGCCTGGCGCGAGGGGCGGACGGGTTATCCTATAGTCGACGCCGGCATGAGGCAGTTGAGAGAAGAGGGATGGATGCACAACAGGCTCAGGATGATAACGGCCTCCTTCCTGACGAAGGACCTCATCACGGACTGGAGGTGGGGGGACAGGCACTTCTCCGAGCACCTCGTCGATTACGACGAGACGGTGGACATAGGGAACTGGCAGTGGTCGGCCTCCTGCGGCGCCGATCCCCAGCCGTTCCGCATATTCAACCCGACGCTCCAGTCCGAGAACTACGACCCCGAGTGCCTGTACATAAAAAAATACATACCCGAGCTTCAGGCGGTCGAGCCCGAGAAGATACACAACCCGCTCACGTACAAGCTCCCCTACCACAGACCCATAGTGAACCATTACGAGATGAGGAACCTCGCGCACGAGGCCTATTCGGGCGGACGCATAGACGACGGGTACATTTCCCAGATAAAGAAGGATACGGGGCTGCCATGATCCCCCGCCCCTGAACCATCTCAACGCCCCCTTCACCTCTCCCCTTTCCGCCGGGCCTGCCGCGCGACCTATGGATTTACCCCGCTATTCGCTAAACTATTATAGGACACGACATGGCCCTATCCGTACTAATGACATACGAGCCCCTGGAAACGACCGGGGACAAATACGATTACTGGCGGAGCTTCATCTCCTTCTACGAGAGGTTCAAGGACGGCCCGGCTACACCCAACACCGCATGGTACGGTAGCGAATACGACGCGTTCAGGGAGTCCCTTTCGAAGGAGCTCGGCATAGAAAAGCACCTCATCGAGGAATGCTTTTTCATGAAGGACGAGGACGGGAAATACTACGTCGCGCCCGTGGGCTCGAAGGTGAATCCCAACATATTCAGTGCCGAGAACTTCATACCCCTCGAGTGGTTCCTCATGTACGAAGCCGGTGAAAAGAAGTACTTCTTCACACACACCGGGTTCGGAGCCATAAGGCAGGACGCGATATATTACAATACGAGGGTTGGAAGCGCGCTCGGGCGGCTCGGCGCGGCCGTAAGCGATATAGACGCCTTCCTGGCCTCTTCAGGGGCCGAGGGGAGCCCGACGCTGGCCGGCATATTGAGCGATCTCAAATCCGGGGCTGAGAACCTGAGTCACTGGCTCTCGGGCTTCGATGCGGGGAGCTTCGTGATGCTCAACTACGGGGATATAAGCTCTCGGATGGACCACGAACAGATGAAGAACGAGGACTCCGTGTCGGAGCTCAGGATCGTGCTGGCGCTCGCCAGCGAAGGTCACGCCGGGGACGCGGAAAAGGTGCTCGCCATGCTGCTCTCGAAATGGGACTCGATTAACCGTACGCCCGCGCCTGCCGAAGAAAAGAGACCCGAGACGCTTCAGTAGGGGACCTCCGGGAGATATTCTCTGTCTGTCATTTCAGCTAACGGGAGAATGACCAAATATAAATCCTCACTTACCTATTTGGACTTAAGCAACATTCATACTGAGGTTAATTTACGTAGGCACCTTTGCTGTTATGATGTCCGATTGCTCACACCTTCGCATTCGTTCTTTACGAAAGAAGGGAATTAAGCTCAAAAGACCGTTCATCCTGAGCCAGTCGAAGGACGCCATACCCTGAAACTTTTC
>DATIET010000406.1:0-7886 GCA_035455615.1 Thermodesulfobacteriota bacterium | reverse complement strand
AGGGTCCGAAGGCTTCTTTCTTGTATAGCGTATAGGCCAGGTTGAAATTGCCGAGGCCGGTCCCGAGGAGTGGAAAGTCCTTTATCAGAGTGAGCGAATCTTTCCATATTGAGGTGCGGTTGGGTAATTCTTTTGTCGTCTCTGAAAATTTTTCAATAACTGGATCCAATCCAATCCAAACCGAGTAAACGATTACGAGTACGAAGAAAGCTCCCAGGAGTAATTTGAGGGAGCCGATTTTTTTATTGCGGGAAATCAATATGTAAAAGGAGAGGATGGAAACCGCGAATGAAAATATTGCACCTCTCGATTGGGCGAGCAACATGCTTATGGATGTAAGAGAAGCCGCGAATAAAAGTAGGAGCCGGGTTGAGAAATGTATCCTCATCTTGTCTCTCCACCGGCTCGATACAGACCCTTTATTTGCCCCCAGGTATAGAATATATCCTAGAAAGACCGGTATTACCGTCACTAGAAGTCCCGCGAAGTGGTTGGGATTGATATAGGTTCCGGACGCGGGGACCTTCGTCCCGCTGGCTATATACTGGAGTAGCCCGATCAGCGATTCGACTATAGATATAGTGAAGATGAACCAGAAGAATCTTTTTATTTGCCTGCTCGTCCTGACATAGTTGGAAACCGTAAAGAAAAACGCCGCGTATGAGAGATATAAGAGCAATTTCTCATATGTTAAAAACGGGTAGAGACTTATCGAGTCGGAGAGATTGAGTCCGTCGCCGAAAATATGCCGCAGGGCTTCGCTCCTGGCATGAAACAGCTCTACCTTGTGGGGGGACAATAGTTTGATGATAAACTCGGGAAGACCCAGGACTTGAAACAAGATAATAACGAAAAAAAGCCCGAACGGCAGGTATAAGCGAGACGGTAATATACGTATGCGTCTTTTGAGTATTTCCCCGATCAGCCATACGCCGAATGTCAGGAAAGAGATTATTTCAAATAATGATACGGACCATGTCTCTACGTTCCCGTAAGGGAGAGGAGATGCGAGCACCAGTACGATCCCGCAGGTTATTAAGAAGGGGATAAGCTTTTCATGGATGAATCGCATCTTTATTAATGTCACTCTATCTTATTTTTTTTAAATCCACGTCATCGATCCAAACCGTTCCGGTTAAATTTCCGTATATGCGGTCGCTTTGGTGACGGCGTAACGCTATTCTCAGGAGCTCACAGCCTTCGGGCGTTTCGAATGTAACGGAAACAGGATGCCAATCCGTTGTGCCGAGAACTTCTTCTGTTTTTACGTACAATTCACGCGTCTGGGTACAATAGACTTCCCAGAAGGGGCCGCTTTTTGTCGGCAAGTCCCTGCTTTTCATGAATGCGGTAAGCCTGTACCGCGTATTTTCCTCAACCGGGATATGCTGCCGAAAATTATTAAAATCAATGTTACCGCTTCCGTCGAATTCTATTCTGACCGTATTTCCCCTGTCCTTATCAGTCCCGTCTAATATTATTTCAGCCCCTTTTACGGAATTGTAATTCCAATCGAAGCCGCTGTTCATAAGGCCATTCTCGAAACTCCCGTTCCAGATCCCTTCCCAATCTCCGTATTTGCTGGACCAGGTTTTTTTTGCGCTCTTCACCATATTCCTTTCGATCAAGTTGCTCACATACCTTAAGAACGTATACGATGAGACTATGTCCATGTCGGATATTTCAGCCCAGACTTTCTCGGCCTCGGAAATTCTTTCCGTATCGATAAGGAAATTCATATATTCGTCGTAGGCTGTCTCTGGAACAATCGGGAGGATATTGTCTCCGTTCCTCAGCGATTGCCATAAGACTATAAAAGCTTTCTTCCGCCTTTCCGCATCGTATTCAATCACCGCATGAAGATTTTTCTTGAGTGCGTCCTCGTTTCCGAGCCTTGATGCCAGAATGCCGGCTGCCCACCTAAGAGACACCACGCCGGGAGCGAGCTCCGTAGCCTGGTTGAGAGCGTATATCGCCGACTCCTGTTTGCCCTCCGTCACGAGGAATTCCGCCAGGTAATACCAGTAATTGTAGTTCAAGGGGTTGAGTTCGAGGGCTTTCTTGTAGAACTCGTAGATCTGGCCGCGGGGCGCCGTGAAGTCGTAATTCTCGTAATACTGTGCTAGCAGGAAGTACAATTGCGCATTACCGCTCTCTACCTTGATAGCTTCATAGAAACCGGCTGGAGCGGGGTCTTCGGCATAAATGTTGGAGAGCCATCCCTTTGCCGAGCTCCGTATAAGAAATAGCAATATGCATACAGTCAGTAGAATCGATAAATAGAGGGGGAACTTCGAACCTATCGTAAATTTCATATGACAAGCTGAATTAAATACAGATCCGCGGATACGCGTTCTGGCAGATGCAATTAAACTCTAAAACGGTTAACTATCCCCGGGATTCGAATAATGCACTATACGGTTTTACCCAAATCGTCCTGTTTCTTATTCTCGGCGGATCTTGCTGCAGTGAGCTTTTTCTTCTCATCGTCTTCGCCGTAATAGTAATTATAAGACTTATAGTAGTAGCTGTTCTGATTGAGCTCTACGCCGTTCACAATGACACCCAGGAAATTTGCCTTCAGGCTCCACAGCCTGTCTATAAGCTCCCTGATGGAGTTCTTGGGTGTTTTACCTGCTCTTACGACGACTGCGACACCATCGACGAGGCTCGATAATATATGGGAATCGACGAAACCGAGAGCCGGCGGACCGTCAACTATTATGTAATCATAATCCCCGGTCAATGTCCGGATTAATTCCCGCATACGATTCGAGCCAAGGAGCTCGGCCGGGTTGATGGGTATCGGGCCTACGGGAAGTACGTATAGATTGGGTATCTCCCCCTGCGAGATAACTTCGTCCAGATTCGAATTGCCGGTCAAATAGCTACTGAGTCCGTTTCCATTGTTACCGAGAACTGTTCCGATTCTCGGACGCCTGAGGTCGGCCTCAAGCAGTAGAACTTTACTTCCCGCTTGTGCGAAAGAGGAAGCGAGGTTGATCGACACGGTTGTTTTTCCCTCTGCCGGGAAACAGCTCGTTATGAGGATCGTGCGCGGGGGCTTACCGGGTGTTGAAAGGAGAAGGGAAGTCCTTATAGTCCTGAACGATTCAGCTATATGTGATCTGGGGTCGAGCAGGAACGACTTCTCTACCGGGGAGCCCAGACTGTCCGCCGGATTCGATTCGAACACCCCTCCCAGGACCGGCAGTCTCAGCTTGTCTCTCACCTCTTCTGATGTCTTTACCGTGTTGTCGAAAAACTCCAGGAAAAAGGCCATTAATACCCCTCCTCCCAGGCCTACGATGCATGCGAAGAGCAGATTCAATGTCACGTTGGGTTTAAAGGGAATGACCGGTATTTGTGCATAATCCACGACTTGTATGCTGCTCGCCTTGATAGCCGAGGAAACTTCCGTTTCCTTCAGCCTTTGCAGCAGCGTATTGTAGATAGTTTCATTCGATTCTACTTCTCTCTTTAATATATTGTACTGAATCGATTTATCATTGAGCGCCGAGGCGAGAGTCTTTTGTTTCTGGTAGCTCTCCCTCAAGGTTTCTTCTTTCTTTAATGCTGCTTCATAGTCCGATTTTATAGAGGAAGCTATGCTGGTTTGGGCTTCGTTGATTTTTCTTTGCAGCTCCGCTACCCTGGCTCCCAGCTCTTTCACTTTCGGATAGCCGGATTTGAAGGTCGCGCTTAGCTGACTGTACTCGGAATTCGCTCTGGCGTGCTCTCCCTTCAGGCTTTGTATATAGGGATCGTTCATAATCAATGGAAGCGATTCAATGTTTCCGTCCATTACATGCTTGTAGAGTGATTCTTTCTCGAGCCTCGAGGTTTCGGACTTTGCCAATGCGTCGTTCAGTTCCGAAAACGTATGGTAAGTAATGTTCATCTTCTCGTCGAGGGAAACGATGTCGTTGCTCTTGGCGAATTCGTTCAGCTTCTCTTCGGACTGTTCGAGGTTCGCCTGCGCCTCCAGTATCTGTTTTCTAAGGAAGTCCCTTCCCTGTTTCGTAGCGTCCAGTTTTCTGTTGAGGATCCATTCTATGAACGTATCTGCAAGCGTATTAACGGCGTCAGCCGCGAATTTGCGGTCGTTCGATACGTAGTTCACCTCGACGAGACGCGAGTTTCCGACGGGATCTATAGTGAGCCCGCCCAGGAAGCCGTTTATGAGCCCATCCTGTTTGCTCACTTCCGCTATCGCCGCCTCGGAGGCGGAATTCCCGGTATTCACAGGTCTGACTATCATCTTTTTGATGCCGCCGAGGGTGCTTCTTATCAGACCCTTGACGCTCGACATGGCTTTCGATATGATGTTCGGCTTCTTATTCTTACCCTCTAGCTCCTGTCTCTCTGCGAGGTTGAGTTTTTCGACTACCAATTTTGCCAATGACTTGCTTTTCAGCAGCAGGTACTGTGTTTCATAGAACTCTTCGGATTTCGTCTCGAGCTCGACGACCTGGTCAAAGTTTACGACTTTAGGGTTTTCAAGCGAGATTTCGAGTTTCGCTGTAGCCTTGTATTCCGGCACCGTCATTAGAGTTGAAATCAGGGTCGATACTAATACGATGGCGAAAAAGGCGATGATAATTTTTTTTCGCCTGAGTACCACATCCAGATAACGGTGGATCGGGCTTTCTTCGTCGACCGGGTAAGCCTTCAATATATCGGGAGTGTTCGGATAGGCTCGGAGAGACCTTTCCTCATTTTCGGGTACCAGGTTCCTCCCCTTGTTGTCTCCGATCATATTATCTTTGTTTCCGTTTTCCATTTTGCGCTTTCTCTTCCTGATTTGTTTTTGAAGTTACTGGACACCGACGCTGAACGGCGGGAAGAATAATCCCAGCCTTATGGTGTCGAAGAAGCTCCTGATTGCATTTTTACCCACTACCACGACATCCTGGTCCTCTAAAACAATATCCGGGGTCTGACCTTCCTTGATTTCTTCCAGATTTATCGCTGTGACCTCTATCTGTCCCTTTTTGTTTCTGATCAAGCTTACATCGGACTCTTCGGCGACTCTTGATACTCCGCCCGCGGCAGTGACCGCCTGACTGACTGTCATTTCGTCCTCGATTCTGAACGTTCCGGGTTTATTAACCGCTCCGTCGACATATACTACGCCCGCTTCGGGTATATATACGACATCGCCCATGTTTATAGATACATTCAAATCGGATTTCCCTTCATCCAGGAGCTGGTTGAGGTCGACTTGTACCGTTTTATCCTGCCCCTGTTTTCCCTTACGTGTTATGTAGGCGATTTCACTCGCGTCATCGGCCAATCCTCCGGCCAAGGCCAGTGCGTCGAGGAGGTTGCCCTTGCCCAGCAGCTCATATGTTCCGGGATTTTTCACACTGCCTATCACGGCCACCCTCTGACTCTTAAATTCCTTTATAGCGACAACGACGTGCGGGTCGTGCATGTATTTTTCGCTCAGCTGTTCTTTAATTCTTTCCTCGGCCTCCTGCGCCGTAAGCCCGCCTATATCCACCTTGCCGAGGAGAGGGAAGGAAATGGTGTTTTGAGTGTTTACCCTCGCTTCGGTGCTGAGTTCCGGGGCTTCCAGGACCTGGATGCTCAGGAGGTCTCCCGGCCCTATCAGGTAATCCACCGCTACGTCCGAGCTGAAGGATTCCTGAATCAGCTTGCGGTTCAGTTCCTGGGTTTCCGGATTGACGTCCTTTCTTGCCTGAGGCATTGTAATCGTGCCTCCGGACTTGGAACCCCCCCCGCAAGCGGTGTGCAGCATACTCGTCATTAGCAGCAGGGCCATGCCCCACATAAAATACTTATTCAAATTACACCTTTCCCGACCTATAAAATAATTATACACCCTCAAATTGAGAGAAGCATAATATCTACAGTGAAATTGAAAATTTCCTATGTTCTTTTGATATTATGAAGTCCCTATTCGGCTGACCTGAGAACGTTGCTGGCGTTAGGGTCCTCATCGCCCCCGCAAAGTGCCCCGCAAACGGCTCCTGTAACCGCAGCCGCCCCCAGTGCCGCCGGTATCAGCAGCGGAGCTGCGGCAGGTGAGCAGCACCCCGATTTGTTTTCGAACGAATCATAGGGATCTTGTTTCTCCGGGCTCGAGGCCGCATCGCCGGGTTCGAGTGTTTGAGTTGTGAACTTGGATTTAAAATCGGCGTACCCGTCATATTGTACGGCGGAAGTTATGTTCTCCATAACATTCGTTCTGCCGTCAACATATTGTGGTGAACCGGCTTTAATTGCGCTTTCGTCGGGCGGGATTGTATCTGCCTCAGGCGTATCTACGAGGAACCCCGCTTTCGGATTGAAACAATAGCACACCTCTCCCTGATCCCCCTGGGTGAGCAAAAGGCCCGTATAACCGTCGCCGATAGATTGGACTTTGAATACAGAGTTGGGTTCTATCACGTATTTCCCGCCGTTTACTATCAGCGTTGCCTTGCCGTTGTCTAGAGTGTCGATGATCATATCGGGGTATATCGGATAAGTCTCGTTCTTCAAGGTAATCTCGCTCCCGTCTATCAGTATAACCTTTACTTCATCCGTTACCTTCATGGTTCCGAGTGACACCTGCGCATCGAGCGAAGTCTGCGCAAAGACAGTAAATACGGGCTGAAGAAATAATAGTCCCGTTATAAACAGCGACAAAATCGTTTTTAATTTTCCGGTCATGTTTGTATACCCTCCTCTCCTAAGTCTATTATATAGTATAGAGATGGGGTTAGGTAGAGTCAACGAGACTTAAGTAGGTCTTTTGCCGGAATTAAAGTATGAAATCCGGTAAAATGCTTAATACTTTAGTATTATAGCGGGTACATACCTATTGTTACAACCTGTTCCTAACATTGCATGATATTTAATTTTTTTTACCGGATGACAGTTATGCGCGCGGTATACATACAATAGTATGATTTCTTTCAAACGGTCTTAATATCATGACGGGCTAATCCCCCCTGACGTTCACCGGATCGAAATCCGGGGATCATCCAGGGGTGAACGCTTAAGCTGTCCGCTCATTTCAATTTCAATTCATGCCTGACCTTTTTAATGTCGTAGTAAGGCTCGCCGCGCTCCCTGGCGAGTTCGTAAATATTTTCGAGCTCGCGTAATACGATATCAAGCATCTTCCTCCCTTCCGCCGTTCCTGCTGCCTTTCTCGGCGTCAGGCCGTCGAGCGCGGGGAGCGGCAGGTCTACCCATTCCGCATAATATTCTTCAAGTTTTTTATCCAGTTCCTTTTTGCTTTTAACCCCCGGGGGGAGTCTGTTCAATTTAACGTCTGCCTTCCGATTTTTCTCCGTATAGGATTCCATTCCCTTTGCCTTATCTTCCAGGTGTACGATGAGACCTTCAAGCTCCTTCTCGATTATGGACTTGGCCCTCTCGAGCATTTCGAGCGAATAGGCCGCGATGTCGATCCTCTCGTCATCGACCTCGATAGTGCCGGATATATTGCTCCTCCCCCCGATATCGATAGTGAATATCTTGATGTCGTCGTCGGGTCCGGTCATCTGCTTAAGCGAATCAATTTTATCCAGCCTCTCAAGCGCCTTCGCTCTGTCCTTGATTTCATAAACCGCCGATGCCAGTACGAGGTCCTCCCCCTCGGGGGTGATGAAATGCGGATTTCTCGCCAGGTCGTCCATATAGTTCGAGATCTGAAAGCCAAGGTCTCTGATGAACTCCTTCTTATCGGTCCGCTCTCCGCGGGCTTGTCTGTACAGCTCGAACTCGCTGTCGAAGTACTCGAGAATAATGTTCTTAAACGCCTGAGGGTAGGCGGAGATGATCCCCGAGAAATAGACGCTGTCTCCGGCTTTTAAAGGCCTTGCGCCGATGATATCGGAAGGCCTGAGCTTCTTGGACGAAGAAGAGTC
>DATIET010000405.1:0-18296 GCA_035455615.1 Thermodesulfobacteriota bacterium | reverse complement strand
AGCTGCAGCAGGTATTCACGGAGCTTGAAAAAGGGGACATTAGAAAATATCTGAAAGAACTCATCCAGGACTGGGGCGCGCTTGGGAGGGGGATTATACTCGAAGAGGTGGCCGGGGGATACCAGTTCAGGACGGACCCCGCTTACAGCGACTACATCACGAATTTCAACAAGCGCGTCAAAAAGTTCAGGCTAAGCCGCGCGGCCCTCGAGGTACTGGCGATTATAGCCTATAAGCAGCCCGTAACCAGGGTCGAGGTCGAGAGCATCAGGGGGGTCGATTCCTCGGGCGTAATCAACGCGCTCCTCGAACGGAGGATACTCGAGATCAAGGGGAGGAAGGAAGTGATTGGGAAGCCCTTCCTCTACGGAACGACTGGGGAATTCCTCGAGGTATTCGGCTTGAAGAACCTCTCAGACCTCCCTACCCTCAAGGAAATAGACGAGATAAGCAAGAACCTCGATACCGGCATCTCGAGCATCCCTGAAGAGTTATCCTAGCCGTCGCGATTTACCTGTAATGTCCGGAGGCGGAAAATAAATGAGCTCTCGGAAGATATTCGAAGGGCTTCGAAAGCATTTCGGGGAAGCCGGATTCAACCTCACAGTAAGAATCAGGTCCGAGGATTACGACGCGGCGGCGGGTGGAAAAACGCCGGGCGATTTCGTCGGGGGTGCGAAGTCGATAATACTCGCCGGGTTCGCGGGACGGACGTTCTGGGACGTATTCAAACTATTCCTTGCCGATAACCCTGAATTCGAAAGAGAGCACGAAGACCTTATAGACGACTATACGAGGTTGATATTCAGCGAGCTGGCATCGAAAACCGGCGTTTTGAACAGAAGCGGATATAAAATAATTTTTCCTTTCGGAAAAGACGCTCTCGAGCTCGATTTCGTAAAGCTAGGGATACTCGGGGGCATAGGTGTGCCGAGCCTGCTCGGAATTCTGCTCCACCCGGTATACGGGACCTGGATTTCACTAAGGGGCGCGATAATCACGACAATAGAGTTTGAAAGTTACGACGAGCCTCTCGAAGGTTTCGAACCCTGCCCTTCGTGTACGAAGCCGTGTATTACCGCATGCCCCGCGCATACTGTATCAGAGACGGGGTGGGATTGGGAGTCGTGCATGAGATACAGGCTCGACTCGGATACGTGCTCCGGGAAATGCGATTCAAGGCTCGCGTGCCCCTACGGGAAGGAACTCGCGTACGGGAGCGAGCAGATCGCTTACCACCACAAGTTCGTTTTAAGGAGCGTCAGGGAGTATTTTAAAAAACGGAATAATTATATTTAGTGTTTGCAGCCCGATAAATGGATAAAGAGTGAAAAGCAGTTATATTATTTAATCGTAAAAGTAAGTGTTATGCAATAGCGGTATTAGAAACTGCCCCAAACCATCCCTGAAAATATGAAACAGGCAATTAAAAATACTCAATCGCGGAGTAAGCCCCTCGTCGCAATCGTAGGCAGGCCGAACGTCGGCAAATCCACTCTCTTCAACCGGCTGATACGGGAGAGAAAATCCATAGTCGAGGATGTGCCGGGCGTCACAAGGGACAGGATTTACGCCGACACCGAATGGGACGGCAGAGAGTTCAGCCTCGTGGACACGGGAGGGTTCGACCCGAGCGACGAGGAAATCTACCCCTCGCTCATAAAGAACCAGATACAGATCGCCATAGAGGAGTCCGACCTGATACTCTTCGTGCTCGACGGGAAAGAGGGGGTCATGCCGCACGACAGGGACGTCGTGAGCATGCTGAGAAAGGTCAGGAAGCCTCTCATCTTCGTCGTCAACAAGATAGACGATCAGAAGCACGTCCAGAGAGCGCTCGAGTTCCACAGACTCGGGATCGAGGAATTTTTCGATATATCGGCCCTCCAGGGAAGGAGGATCAACGACCTCCTCGACAGGATAGTGGAGCTCCTCCCGGAGCATACGGATACCGGGGAAGAGGATTCGGAGGAGGACGTAATTAAAATCGCAGTCCTCGGCAAGCCGAACGTCGGCAAATCGACTCTTGTCAACAAGTTCCTCGGCGAGGAGAGGCTTATCACGAGCCCCGTGCCCGGAACTACGAGGGACTCCATAGACACCTTTATAACCAGGGACGGCAAAAACTATCTGCTGATAGATACGGCGGGGATAAGGAGGAAATCGAAAATCACCTTCTCCGTCGAACGACACAGCGTATTCAGGGCAATCAGGTCTATGGAAAGGGCGGATATCGCGCTCCTCATGATCGATGCGGAGGAAGGGCCGACGCACCAGGACGCGCGGCTGGCTGAGCTTATAAGCGACAAGGGGAGAGCGTGCATCGTCCTTCTCAACAAGTGGGACCTCGTGCCGAAGGAGGCCGCGGAAACGCCCAACATAGAAGGGATACTGAAAGAAAGCCTGCTCGCGGTCGGATACGCCCCCGTAATTATTATTTCCGCCGTCACCGGAAGGGGCGTGGACAAGATATTCGAAAAAATCGACACCGTGTACCGGAATTTTTCCCAGAGGATATCGACCAAGAGGCTCAATAATTTCCTCCAGAGGGTCATCGACAAAACCCCGCCGCCTGTCTACAAGGGGAAGGACATCAAGTTCTATTACATATCACAGCCACTGACGAAGCAGCCGACTTTCGTAATCTTTACGAACGAGATTAAGGGAGTGCCCGAAAACTACAGGAGGTTTCTCGAAACGAAGCTGAGGGAGGAGTTCCCTCTCGAAGGGACGCCGGTGAAGATACTATTCAGGTCTGAAAGAAACAAGGACAAGATGAAGAGGGCACAGTAATTTTGGATCTCCGGTCATTTGCCGGCGCCGCACACTTCCAGAATGACCCCTTCTATTTTCAGTGCAACAGACTGAGCTGAAAATTTCTCCTTAACCCGCTCTCTCCCCGCTCTCCCCATTGATTCCCGTAGGACCTTATCCGCGATAAGCCGCAGTAACGCGTCGGCCATGGCCCGTGTATCCCCCGGCCCGCTCAATATCCCGGTGACCCCGTCGTCAACCGACTCCACGATCCCCCCCGCTCTGAACCCGACTACAGGCAACGAGAACGACATTGCCTCGATCACAGACCTCGGAAACGGGTCCGGATAACTAGACGGTATCACGAATATGTCGAAGTCCTTGAGAAACGGCCTCACGTCTTTCTTAAACCCCGTGAATATGAAGGAGTCCCCGAGCCCCGCATCCATAACCGTCTTTTTTAATTTACCGAGGTGGTCCTCCTGGAAGAAGTAGGGAGTATCCCCCACGACGACGAATTTCACGTCGTTTCGCCTTTCCCCTAGCCGGCCGAGAGCGATGCCCGCAGCTTCTATGAATAATTCATAGCCTTTCCTAGGAACTATCCTTCCGGTGCTCCCTACGAGGACCGTATCGTCCGTAAGCCCGTAAGCGGGCCGAATCTCACCCGAAGTTGAGGCGGGATCGTAGTCTCCGACATCGATACCGTTATGTATGACGATCAGCTTCTCCCTGCCCAGGGGGAACTGATCCGCGGCGGCGCCGGATACGCAAATAATCCTTCTGACGACGGGCAGCCGCGCAAGGGTATTGATCACGGAGCCCAAGAGCTTCGTCTGCTGAATGTTTCTCACATGCCACACCACCGGGCGCCAGTTTATAAGACCCACGAGCGCCCCGACGACCTTGGCCTGCGTGCCGTTACAGTATATGACGTTTATCCCGTTCCTTCTTATGAGAAACGGCGACGTAATAATGAGGGATAAAAGGTCGAGCAAGTTGAGCGACAACGAGAGGAAATGTACTAACTTATTGTAATATATAGAGAATAGGTCGTTTTGCTCACCTTTCCCGGACAATCCGAGGCGGGGCCTTTTCAGGTTTTCCGGGAACCTGGGATCCATAATTACGTTCTCGTAAATGCCCGCTGACCTGAGCCAGTCGGAAAAAACGTCGTCCCTCGGTATCAAGACGTAGGGAGTGATCTTTGTTCTGTCCAAAAATTTAAGCAGGTAAAAAAGACTTCTTCCAGGCCCGCCGTCCCTGATCGAATGGTTGATAAAAAGCACGCGCGGTAGAGAATCCATAGACATTCCTTTTTTGAGTCATGGAATCGTACCATGATATATATTAATAGGCTAATCCCGCACGTTTAATGAAAATCCGGCAACCGTGGGTATAATATTAATGAAGTTCAGGCAGGCTTGGTACGAGGATACCGGAGGATTAATGAACCGCAAGTTAAGTACACTTTTACCCAGGGGCATCATATCTCTTCTTTTTCTTTCCTTCTTTTTGATAGGCGGGTGTGACGTAGAGTTCGGCGGAGGAGGGGACAATAACGGCGGAGGCGGAGGCGGAGGTGGTGATGAAGTGGAGACGGTACAGGGAACAGTCGTAATCGTAATACCCGATCAAGACGTCGAAGGGATCCTCGTTGAAATTACAGTCGACGACGGCCCGCCCGAGACCGATGTAACTGACGCCGGAGGTTTCTTCTCGATCGAAGGCCCGCTGGCCGGCGACCCGACGATTGAATTTTTCGACGAGGACTCGAATTCGTTGGGTGCGATAAGCATAAGCGTGTTTCCAACCGCACAGATCGATCTCGGGAATATAAGCCTCGAGAACGGCAACGTCAACAGGCCTAATATTACCGAGGTAACGTTCAACGGCGACATATCGTCCAACAACTGTACCGGGAACTCAGGCTTTATTGAAGTGGACGCCGAAAACGACCAGGAACAGGTGACGGTCATAGTTCAAATATCGGAATCGACAGACTTGATAATCAACGGCGACGATGCTGTGTGCGAAGACTTTCTGCTCGGGCGCAACGTAGAAGTCCAGGGAGAGATTCCGAGCACCAATACCGTGAACGCGGACAGGGTAGAGATAGATTAAGACCGTATCGAAAGCTAGTCAAGGCAAACAGGGCATTCCGCAGCTAATAAATCGCACGGCCATCACTTCTGTTCTTCGTCGAGAGACTTAACTTTCATCTCGAGCTCCTTTAGCTTCTCCATGAGATACTCGACTTCTTTGGCGGTCTGCGGCAGCGATTTTCCCTCGGCCGGCGCTTCCCCGGCTCCGGGAACCTTATCGGCGGAAGGCAGCCCCGGGAAGTTCAGCATGTCCAGATCGGATGGGAGCTTGACTCCCGGAGGGAACCATCCCATTTCCTGCCAAAGCTTCATGTTCTTCTTGAAATTCTCCTGTACGGAAAAATAGGGCTGGAACATCATAAGGAAATAATTCTCGAAGAAGTCCTTCGCGACTTTATTCCCGTATTTAATAAGCATGTGGAGGAAAGAAACCGGAAGAATATCTTCCTTGTTCTTCTCACTTTCGAGGACGACCTGAATGAGTATCACTTTCGATATATCCGCCCCCGTCTGGGAATCTATTACCTTGACCTCGTTACCCTCGCGTATGAGAGCCCCTATATCGTCGAGAGTTACGTACTTCTTATTGGTAGAGTCGTAGAGTCTCCGGTTACTGTACTTTTTTATAATAACCTGACCCGGGCCCTCTTTTTCTTCTTTCGGCATAAGTACTATAATTATTCAAAGAAACCATCGCGAGTCAAGAAATTGATAAATTAAGCACTTGACAATATATAGGAAAAAAAGGAATATTTTATAGATTATACGAAAGAAGACTCGGGTATAGAGGAGTTAAGGGGATGAGCAGCAAGCCTTACAAGATATGGTTTAACGGTGAATTTGTAGCCTGGGACAAAGCCTCCGTCCACGTCCTGACTCACACGCTTCACTACGGGCTCGCCGTTTTCGAAGGCATAAGGGCTTATAAATGCGGGGACAGCCGGTCAGCCGTGTTCAGACTGCCCGAGCACATAGACAGGCTCTACGCGTCAGCCCACATCGCCACTATCAAAATCCCGTACTCCAAGGAAGAAACGCACGACGCCATCTTAGACCTGCTCACGATTAACGACCTCGAAGAGGCCTATATCAGGCCCATAGCCTTCATCGGCGGCGGCAAGGTGGGCCTGCATCCGGGGGACAACCCCATTACACTTGCGATTTCAGCTTACCCCTGGGGCACGTACCTGGGAGAGGGGGCGCTTTCCAAGGGAATAAGCGCTAAAATCTCGTCGTTTACGAGGATGGGCGTGAACTCTTTCATGACCAAAGCCAAGGTCAGCGGGAACTATGCAAACTCCGTCCTCGCCAAACTCGAAGCCACGTCTCTCGGATTTGACGAAGCTATCCTGCTCGATACGGAAGGATATGTCGCCGAAGGCACGGGCGAGAATATATTTATAATCAGGAACGGTGTACTTAAAACCCCGCCTCTTACGTCCATACTCGAGGGTATAACCAGGGATTCCGTAATTCAGATAGCGAAAGACGAGGGTATCGAGCTCGAAACGGAGCGTTTCACGAGGGACGAGCTATACATAGCGGACGAAGCCTTCTTCACGGGGACTGCCGCCGAGATCACCCCTATCAGGGAAGTCGACAAGAGGGTAATCGGCAAGGGGAAACCGGGGCCCGTCACGAAGAGGCTGCAATCCAGGTTTTTCGATATCGTCGAAGGGCGCGACCCCAAATTCACAGAATGGCTCGAATTTTTTCCGGCAGTATCGACCCTGAAAGTCAAGAACGAGTCTCTGTAAGTAATACAAGCCGTCTCAGATCGGATTTCATTTCACGCTGATACGGAAGGGCATTACTGCAAGGCAGCCTTCCCAACCGCAGAGCGAAGCGCTTTCCGTCAGCACCTTTAGAAATTCCGAATATCCGGCATCCCCGAACAGCGAAGCGATCGTAATCCCCCTCCCGGCCGGGTAAAACCTGAGAACCGGCAATTTGTCTTCAGGGAGCCCGGCCTCGCGTCTTACGATGTCTACGGCGTCCCAGAAGCCTCCCAGCTCATCGACGAGGCCCAGGTCCCTCGCCTGCGCCCCGGTCCAGACCCTCCCCTTCGCGGCTTTCTCCGCGTGGGCCTCATCCAGACCCCTGCCCTCCGAGACGGCCCTCACGAACTGTCCGTAGTAGAATTTCATGATCTCGTCGAGCTTCTCTTCCTCCTCTTCGGAAAAACCCCTGCTTGTCGAGAACATGAGGGACTTCTTGCCGAACGGTATGGGCTCCTTTTTGACGCCGAGTTTCCGGTATAAATCCCCGAGCTCGAACTTGCCGGACACGATCCCTATCGAGCCTGTGAGGGTCATAGGGTCGGCGACGATTTTCCCGGCCCCGATGGATATGAGATAACCGCCCGAGGCGGAAACGTCAGACATGGAGACCGCGACCGGGATAGTCGCCGAAATCTCCTTCAACCTCTTCCTTATGAGGTCGGACGCGGTCCCCGAGCCGCCGGGCGTCATTATCCTGAAAACGAGGCCCTTTACGCTTCTATCCCCCGACACCCTGTCAAGCTGCGCCAGGACGGAATCAGAGCCCATCGTTTTCATAGCCCCGCGCCCCGCGCTTTCGCCGAGCGTGACAAAGCCCGAATCGGTAACCACCGCGATCGTCCCGCCTTTTCCCAAGAGCTTCTCCGCTATCGACCTTAGCCGCTCGCTTAGTCTCAGCATACGATTAAAATGCCGGGCGCTTATAGATTTAACCTTCAAGCCCGTAACTTCGCCTGCCCTGTCCTCGATCTCCGACTCGTATGCCGTGCCGTCTATCAGGCCCTCCGCGAGGGCCGATTCCGGGACGAACGGACCCCTGTCGATTGCCGCTTTGACGTCCGCCGCATTGAGGCCCCGCCCTTCCGATATCGACTCCTCTAGATGGGTCTCGAGGCTGTCGATAATAGAATAGACCATCTCCCTGTGAGCCCCGGACATGGAGTCCCTCGTAAACGTCTCTGCGGCGCTCTTATATTCGCCATAGCCCTTGAGCCGGGCGGATATGCCGAGCTTACCCAAGAGATCCTTGAAGAAAGTAACCTCCGCGCCGAGGCCGACAAGGTTGAGCATCGCCCACGGGGGCATGTAGATATACTCCCCGGCCGAGGCAATGAGGTATTCGATATTTCCCCCGCTTTCCAGGTATACAAAGACCTTCTTGCCGCTTCTTCTTAATCCGAGGAGGCGCCGCCTGAGGGAGTTTGCGCGGGCCGGACCTATCTTGAGCTCCCTTATCGCCACAATCACACCGGTCACGCCGTCCGAACGCTCCGCATAAGAGAGGATCTTTTCTATCTCCCCGAACGTGAGTTTCTTCCTGCGGCTAAAAAGAGAGAGAAGGCCTTTTTCTTCCTCTTCCGGTATCTCCCCCCTCAGGTCGAGGCCGAGAAAGTTATATCTGCGAAAGGGCTCAAAAAGTCCGTACATTGGTTCCGTCCCGGAGACTCGTTTTTAGAAATTTCGTATTGACCGAAATGCCAGGGGACCGTGCTATCTATCCATTATGTAGGAAACGAGGGTCCTCACGCCGAACCCGGTACCGCCCTTGGGACCCCAGCTGCTTTCTTTCTCGTTATACGCCGGACCCGCTATGTCTATGTGAGCCCAGCTGATATCTCCGACAAAGTTCTCGAGAAACATAGCCGCCGTGATAGCGCCCCCCCATCTGCTGCCTACATTTTTCATATCCGCGACGTCGCTTTTAATCTCCGGGCGGAGCTCGTCATCCATGGGAAGCTGCCACATTTTCTCTCCTGCGCCGTCGGCGGCCTTCTTAATCCTGTCGATCAGCTTCTGGTTGTTGCCCATTAGTCCGGCCGTATACGTACCGAGCGCAACCATGCATGCCCCCGTGAGCGTCGCGAGGTCGATAATCTCGTCGACCTTGAGATTCACCGCATATGAGAGCGCATCCGAGAGCACGATCCTGCCCTCCGCATCGGTGTTGATCACCTCGATCGTCTTTCCGTTATAAGCCCTAATTACGTCGTCCGGCTTATATGCTGCGGGCCCCGTCATATTTTCACTGGATGATATCAGGCCGTGGACTTTGACGGAAGGTTTCAGACGCGCTATGGCCTTCATGATCCCGAGCACCGCCGCAGCGCCCGCCATATCCATTTTCATCGTGCGCATGCTGTCGGCGGGTTTCAGGCAGAGGCCGCCCGAATCGAACGTAATCCCCTTCCCCACTACCGCGATCGCTGCCTTATGCTTCTTATTCGGCTCATAAGTGAGATGGATGAACCTGGGCGGCTCCGTGCTGCCGCTCGATACCGCCGCGAGCCCCTCCATGCCCCTCCTCTTGATTTCCTCGAGGTCGAATACCTCGCATCTCATCCCGCCTTCGTCTGCAACCAGAGACGCTATATCGGCGAGCCTTGAAGGAGTCATATAAACGGGGGGCTCGTTAACCATGTCCCTCGCGAGGCACGTGGATTCGGAGATTGCCTTTGCCGCGCCGATTTCTTCATGGAACCTCCTGTCCTTAATCTCCTCCGATATCATCAACACATTTTCTATCTCGGTCTCCGCTCCGTTTTTAGTCTTGTATTTATCGAACCCGTATGAGCCGAGCATCACCCCTTCCGCGAGCGCCGATATATACCCCTTGCCTCCATTGAACTCCGGGCCGAACGTCACATGTGCAGATGCAACCTTAAGCTTTTTCGCCGCCAGGCTGCCCGCTTTTCTGACCGTATCCCGGGAGAACCGTGATTTATCCCCCAGCCCCAGCAGCAGCACTCGTTTTGCTCCGATCTTTCCGAAAGTGCTGCTGACAGCAACGCTCTTCCCAAGGTCCCCGTCGAACTTCTCATCCCCGCAAATTGTTTTTAATACACCGCCCAAAGCATCGTTGACACTCTTTACAGACCCCGTGAATTTATCCCCTTTGAACATACCCACAACCAGGAGATCAGTCCTGATTTTACAGATATTTTCACCGCTGTATTTGAAGTCCAAGTCACTCCTCCTCCTTGAATTCGAGATAGTGAGATTAGATTATCATACAGACTCGAAATTGGAACCACGCTAATTTTTGGTTAATTGACTATCAGAATTAATTTTCTTTATATTCTATGGTATACTTTTTCGCATGATTGGATTCAAAATCTCTAAATTAAAAAGAATTTATTTAAAATAGATGAGTGCAGATTTTAGTAGAAGTATCGACAAAAATATGGTAAATTAATACACTAAGAAATCTTGTAATAGCACCAAGGAGGAAGTACAAATGGGTTGCCCGTATAAAGCTATAGCAGACGATACAAGAAGGAAAATCCTGGAGTTCCTGAGCCAGGGTGAAAGCGCGGCAGGCGATATAGCGAGTAAATTCGATATATCAAAACCGGCTATCTCAAACCACCTCAAGATACTCAAGGAAGCCGAGATCGTTAATGAGCGTAAAGTCCGGCAGAACCGTCTTTATTCACTCAACAGCAGTAAGATTGATAATATGAAGATTTACCTGGCTTCATTGACGGGAAAAGAAAATCAATCGATGAGGACCTAGTAATCACTGCTGATCATTATTAGTCAACTTTTCGATAAGACGCTCAATATGTTGTTTGGTTTCGGAATCCATAAAAGCCGTTTCCGGTAGAACGATACCGGAAGCGGCTTTTTCTATATATACTCTTTTAGGATACTGCGCACCTTCCATGCGGGCACAAAGATTATAACAGAATCCGGAAATCCATCTTTACAACCATCTAAAGAGGATAAGGTCGAGAGGCAATGTCGAGAGTAATTTCGGTTGGCACGGCCGAGCTGCCCTATGTATACAGGCAGAGCGAGCTAAAAAGTTTCGCGGACATCCTTCTCTCAGGATACGGGCAGGGTCCCGGCAGGATGCTCGACGTATTCGACAGCTCTCTTATCGAAGCCAGGGGGCTGGTCCACCCGAGGGAATGGTTCGAAAGCGAAAAGAGCTTCAAGGAGCGCTCCGAGTCCTATTTATCCGGGGCGTTATCAATATCCCGCTCCGCGATCGAGGACTGTCTGGATAGATACGGGGGCGACACCGGGGACTTCGACCATATTATCTATGTTTCCAGCACCGGCGTCTCGACGCCTACCATCGACGCCATACTCCTTAACGAGCTCAAGCTGGACAACCATATAAGACGCACCCCGATCTGGGGGCTCGGATGCGCGGGAGGGGCGGCGGGACTGAGCCGGGCGCTCGAATATACGAAAGCATATCCGCGGAGCGCGGCGCTTCTGATAGCGACCGAATTATGCAGTCTCGCGTTCCACGGCAACGATTATTCCAAAAGTAACCTGGTCTCGCTCGCCCTGTTTTCGGACGGCGCCGCGGCCGTCATAGTGGCGGGAAAAGAAAACGGGCTTTACGGACACCCGGGCATAAGTCTCCTCGATTCCCTCTCTACAACTTATTACGATTCGCTCGATGTCATGGGCTGGGAAATCGTGGACGACGGGTTCAAGGCAATATTCAGCAAGGACATCCCGTCAATCGTGAGGGACAGGGTAAGGGAGAATATCGAAGAGCTCTTATCGAGCCACGGCATCGGTATAAATGATTTGAGACATTACATCGTCCATCCGGGCGGGCCGAAGGTGTTGAACGAGTACGAGAGATCCCTCGGTTTGGAGGAGGGTGCATTCGTGCATTCGAGGAAGGTATTGAAGGAGCACGGGAACATGTCATCCCCTACCGTGCTTTACGTGTTAAAAGAATTCATGGAGAGAGATACCGGCGTCAAGGGTGAATACGGTATAATCTCGGCGCTCGGGCCCGGATTCAGCTCGGAGCTGCTGTTGTTCAGGACGGAATGAAACTTTTCCTGCTCTTCCTCGCATTTTTAATATTTCAGCGCATATCCGAGCTGCTCCTGGCCAGGAAGAACGAAACCGCCGTCAGAAAAATGGGAGCTCTGGAATACGACAGCGGCGGGTACAGGACAATCGTTTTGATGCATGCCGCATTCTTTCTGTCCCTCGTATCGGAATACCTCCTCCTCGGAAGGGGCCTGAACGAGCACTGGCCGATTCTGGTCACGATCTTTTTACTGACGCAGGCGCTCAGGTACTGGTCTATACTGAGCCTGGGGAAATTCTGGAACACGAAGATACTCGTCGTACCCGGGACTCACGCCGTTACGAGCGGCCCGTATAAATACCTGAGACACCCCAATTACCTGGCTGTAGTGATAGAGATCGCGGTAGTCCCGCTCATTTTCTCCTGTTACATCACTTCCGTGCTGTTCACGGTGTTAAACCTGATAGCCCTGAGAAGAAGAATAAGTATAGAGGAGTCCGCCCTGCTCGGAGGTCCGCCGGGAGATGAAACTTCAACCCGGCCATAAATTGACTCCGGCCCCTTTTGAATGCCGAGGTTTATCATAGACCATACTATAAAAATAGCCCTGATATTTAAATTTTGATAAATAGCAGAGATATATATAATAGCAGGCATATATATGAATATTCCGTATGCTTTTATTGCTTTTATATGCCTTGTATACAAAAGGCCTCACAAAAACGGGGGCTCCGGGTATTTTTTCTTTAAGTTTTCCTCAAAAACTGACAAATCACATTAGGAAGGGGATTTGCATTGATTACAGCCGCTTAGTATCTGCACCTGCTCTTAACCTTTAGAAGTTAAATCTTTAAAAATCAAAACCTGAAGGAGCAAAAATATAGTTAAAGAAGCTGCTTAAGTAATATTATTTTGTATTCATAGGTAGATAGCATCAATTATTAAAGTGTTGTTTTATGGCGGATCGCAAGTTCAAGTGTAGCTTTAAGCACCTTAAGTCGCGACCGAAGCCAGGCTCAAAGCTCGAGGATATAACCCGTTACCGGTATAAAATATGTTCCATATACAATTTCTACGAACCTTCATATATATTCCATATATCTCAGATAATAAACATGACAATCCGTTCCTACCTTTTGCTTCGCACAGGACGGTCTCCCCAGAATGAAACGACATCAAGAGTTACGAATACGGCAACCGAATAACCCGGCCGTGGCATTCCGCGGATAAGTACTATAGACTATATGCAGGGAAATCGAATCAGAAATTATAGGGGGGTGCAGCATGTTGAGCTCTATATTCCGTACAAGTGACGATATAGGCGCGTTCATTGCGAGAATCGCTCTCGGTATAGTCATGCTCCCGCACGGTTTACAGAAACTCCTGGGGCTTTTCGGGGGCGCAGGCTATTCGGGCACCGTCGAATTCTTCGTGAGCAGCGGGATCCCCGCTTTCGTCGCTATTCTTATAATCATATGTGAATCGTTCGGCGCGATCGGCCTTATCCTGGGGTTCCTAAGCAGGATCGCAGCCCTAGGGATCACAATCATCATGTTAGGAGCAATAGTTACAGTTCATATCCAGAACGGCTTTTTTATGAACTGGGCCGGCACTGCCGCCGGAGAAGGTTTCGAATTCCATCTCCTGGCCGTGGGGCTCGGATTGATCGTGCTCATAAAGGGCGGAGGCATCTGGTCCGTAGACCGCGCTATTGCCAGATAGACTGACGGCGGGATTAGGCCGGAGTGGAGAATTTTTTTGTTTACACATTCCTGTTCCGTAAAGAGAGCCCCGGTCAAGTGTGTATACGCGTACCTCCCCTGCCCCGTTATTCATGCATACATAAAGCCCTCGATTCCATTCCAAGGCAGGCAGTCGGGAAGATTATAACCTGAGCCGACCAGGCCGTCCGGTTTCCGGTGGCATTCCAAATTAACCCCATAGTCCAACCCTCCATTAAGTTCTGTACCGTCATAAATAATAAATAATTAAGTTGTGCCGAGTTGATTTTACAAAGCTCATCATATACAATGAATTTTCATAATTTTCTATTTATGAACGAGACGGGTGGTGAAATGGGTTGTGCTTTCAAAGCAATAAGCGACGAACGGAGAAGGACGATACTGAAAATACTTGGGAACGGCGACGCAAGCGCCGGTGAAATAGCGAGCAAATTCAACATTTCGCAGCCGACGGTCTCGAACCATCTGAAAATCCTGAAAGAAGCCGGATTGATCACGGAGAAAAAAATAAAACAGAACAGAATATATTCATTAAACAGGACGGAGCTCAGGAAAATCATAGAACGGATCGAAGAGTTAATCGGTCAATAAAACATGCCTCTCATCAAACTCACACGAGCTTTATTAAACGAGTCAGTTTATTTCTATCTTCGACTCGACCGCCGTGAGCAATTCCGTATTTACTAACCGACCGATTCCCCATTGTATATACATCGTTGTACCGATAGCCGCCCATTTACAGGAGGTGGGCTTCGATTCCTAAACATCCCGGCTTGAGTTATAATGATGGAGTCCGGGAATCCATAAAATTATATAAGATATATTATCCGGGCATACGTTTGCCGGGCAGGGAGATTTTATGATAAATACCGAAAGAATGACCGAGCACGTGATGGATCTCATAAGAATAGACAGTCCTTCGAGGAGGGAAAAAGAAGTCGCCCTCAGGCTCGAGAAAGAGATGAAAGAGCTCGGGGCAGAATGCTTTTATGACGACGCCGGTGACAAAGTAAACGGGAACGTCGGGAATCTCATCGTCAAGCTCAAGGGAAACAAGTCAGGCGCTCCGCCCTTTTTTCTATCCGCGCATATGGACACGGTCGGTCCAGGTGAGGGCATTAAGCCCAAGATCGAGAACGGCATCATCAAGAGTGACGGGACCACGATCCTCGGGAGCGACGATAAAAGCGGGGTCGCAGTGATAGTGGAAGTGCTCAGGACGCTCAAAGAGCAAAACATGCCGCATGGGGATATAGAAGTAGCATTCACAATATGCGAAGAGGTCGGGCTCCTCGGCGCAAAGCACATAGACATATCGAAATTCGATTCCAGCTACGGGATCGTGCTCGACAGCAGCACGCCCTCGAGGCTGGTCCTGAGGTGCCCTTCCGCGGTAAAGGTGGAGTTCACGGTGCACGGCCTCGAAGCGCACGCGGGCGTATGTCCCGAGAACGGGCTTAGCGCCATAAAGATCGCAAGCGAGGCCATAGCTCAGATGAAGCTCGGCAGGATCGACGACATCACTACCGCGAACATTGGGATCATACAGGGAGGGAGGGCGACGAATATCATCCCCAACCTGGTGAAGGCCGTGGGCGAGGCGAGGAGCCACAGCGAGGAATCGCTCAAGGCACAGGTCGACCATATGCGGCAGTGTTTCCACGATGCGGTATCCGGATACGAGGTCACTATTCACGACGACCTTTCATTAGAGGGCACGACGCGCGTTGCGACGCTCGAGGAGAAAATCGACAGGAGCTACGACAGGATGGACGTCCCCCCGGGATCGATACCCGCGCGCCTGGTGGAGGCCGCCGTCCTGAACCTGGGGCATACGATCGAGCACCATACGAGCGGGGGCGGGTGCGACGCCAATTATTTCAACAAGATGGGGGTAGAGTGCGTGAACCTGGGAACGGGGATGTACGAGCTCCATACCGTAAACGAGTATCTCGTGCTCGAGGAGTTTTTCCGCTGCTCGGAAATAGTCCTCGAATCGGTAAAGCTGAACGCTCTCAATTTGCGCTAAACTTACACCGGCGGCGGAACGTTCCTTTACCAGACGTTTTCCTATAGAAACCCGGGAAAGCCCATGAGCAAGAAAGCCCTTATTATAGTCGACCACGGCAGCACGGTCGAGGAAGCGAACGATATGCTCGCCGAAATAGCCGGTCTTGTAAAATCGAACGAGAAATGCGGTTTCGATATAGTAAGGTACTGCCACATGGAGCTTGCGAAACCCACGATCGCAGAGGCGTTTGACGCGTGCGCCGCCGAGGGCGCAAGCCACATCGTGATACACCCCTACTTTCTTGTCCCCGGAAAGCATTCTACACAGGACATACCCAGAATGGCAGCCGAGGCCGCGGGCAGGCATAAGGGTGTGAGTTACTACGTGACGGAGCCGCTCGGAGTCCACGAAAACATTATAGAGGTAATCCTCGAAAGAGCCGCCGATAAGAAAGGCGCATAGATCTGTCCAGGCGCTCTCATGCTGCCGGCTCCGTGTATGTCATAAGGAAAAAATACGTCCTTCGACGGGCTCAGGACGATCGGGTTATGGCTAAGTAATTGGCCAAGGCATGTGGATTGGATAGAATCGTATATGAGCACACATTGTGTGTGTGCACCAGGAAATGAAAAAGTACACGACCGTTATTTTCGACCTCTTCGATACCATCGTCGACTTCAACTTCAGCCGCCTTCCCACGGTCGATATGAAGGGGGTGAGGTCGAGGACGACGAGTCACGAGGTATATTCCGTCTTCGCCGGATACTACCCGGCAATCTCTTTCGCGGAGTTCTATCCTTTTTTCATCGAAAGCTACCGCCAGTTCCAGGAGATGAAGCACGTCGAGTGGAAAGAGTACCCGAACCGCGACAGGTTCAAGCTTATGCTCCGCAATATGGATATACCCGACAATCCGAACGCCGAGGCCGCTGCGGACGAAATGGTGCGGGCCCATATGGAGGGGCTTGCGAGTGCGGTCGAATTCCCGGAAGAGAACGAAAACGCGCTCGATGACGTGAGCAGGAAAGGATACCGCATGGCTATTATTTCCAACTTCGATTACGCACCGACGGCATATTCGCTCATAGAGAAGTTCCGGATAGGACGCTTTTTCGAGAAGATAATCATATCGGAGGAAGTGGGCTGGAGGAAGCCGAAGCCCGTAATATTCAGGAGGGCGATGGAGCTAATGAGCATCAAGCCGGAGGAGGCCGTTTTCGTAGGCGATAATTTTAGAGCGGATATATGCGGGGCCAAGGGTGTGGGCATGGACGCCGTATGGCTTAACATTAAAAACGAGGATGCGGAGAATTTAAACCCCGAACCCGATTATATCATCCCCGCATTCCCCCACATAGCGGCGATTCTTCCCGCTATAAAATAAAAAACGGAGCCCCGGATATGCAATCCGGGGCTCCGTTCATGATTTGTCGAGTGAAGAGCCTGAGCTCGATCCGTCATTCGAGAGTGACGGTGACGTCGTATTTCAATGCCGAGGTCTTGTCCGGGAAGTTATTCGGCTCGACCAGTATATAAACTACCTCCTGATCCTCGGGAGCCGACCACGATACCCTGGTTATCGCCCCCGGATTGGCCGCACCCTTCTGTGCGACGTTCACCCGGTCCTGGTCGAGTATCGAAACGCTGAATCCGGTGTCAGTGGCGGGCGTCACTTTAACGCTCAGCTTCTGCTCGGTTTTCATCGGGACCGTATAGTAATCCCTTTTATCGTCTCCCCAGGAGCCCGACAGGAAGCCGACATACTTCCCTGGCTCCATTTCAATAGCCTTATCAAATATATCCCCCGCATCGGTCGTGCCCCCTATATCGAAATTGTCCTCGACCTTTATATAGTATGCGGTCCCTTTCGGGTTGGGGTCGTATTCGTTCCCGGCGCTGAAATAGTACGTGTATTCGTCTTTTGCGGAATTCGTCATCCAGCTTATCGTCTTGAGTACCCCCTCACTGCCTATGATATTCTCGTGAACGACCTGGTTCCCGACTTCGTTATAGATACCGACCCCGGCGTATGGGTTCTCGCTGTCGGGCGTGCGGACCCCGACGCTGAGCGTCTGTCCGGCTTTCAGCTTGACGGAGAAATACTCCCTCGTATTCTTGGGTATCACATGACCCGTCTCATAGTCTCCCGGTTCGACAGGAACGGCGGATTCGGGTCTGTCCCCTCCTTTGGGAAGAATTTTCAGCTTCGAAACCGGAGGTGCTTCTTCTGCCTGAGCGACCACTTCCTCTTTCACTTCCGTCAGCGCCTGTTTAAGCTGATCCGCGTTGTTCGCAGTGAAATACCTCCCTCCGCCCGCCTCGGCTATACAGCTCAGCTGTTCTTTTTCTTTCTGTCCGACATCGAAACCGACGACGTGCACCTTGACGTTGATGCCCTTTTCCCTCAGGTCCCTGACGTACGTGCAGGCATTCCCTTCGCAGGTCTCCTCCCCGTCGCTCACCAGTATAATGGTGGTCTTATCTTCGGAAGCGCTCAATTTCTCCCCGGCCGTCTGGAGAGATTTAGCGATCGGGGTTTTCCCTTTTGGCTGTATGGATTTTACCTTGTCGATGAGAGCCTGCTTGTTTATAGTCCCGACCTCGACCATAGTTTCGATATCGTCGCAATCCCCTTTACTCCTGTGCCCGTACACCTCGAGGCCCACGTTCATGTTGTCGGGCAGTCCGTCGATCAGGTCGGTCATGACCCCCTTCGCAACGTCCATCTTGGCTTTACCGTCTATCTGCCCGGCCATGCTCCCCGAAGCGTCGAGGATAAAGAGCAGGTTCGTCCCGGGCGACCCTCCCGCGGACTGCGCATGGGAAGTATCGGCGTGTGAGACCATAAAAATTATTAGTGCCGGCAGAACTATCCCGGAGATCTGTTTTGAAACAGCA
>DATIET010000404.1:0-5851 GCA_035455615.1 Thermodesulfobacteriota bacterium | reverse complement strand
CGATCCTTTTGAGGCTTTCCTTCAAGTCCGTTCCGTAATGGATTCTGCCGAACCCCAAGTGGGTGTAGAAGAATTTCCTTTCCTTGTCGTCAAATAAAATAAACCATTGGAGAGGAATATAATTATCCGAGTCGAGTATGTAGGTGTTTTTAAATGAGCGGAGCGGGGAGATCAGATAATTCCCGTCGCCGCCCTTCATGAACAGGCAGTCCTGGACTTCATCCCATTCGACGTTCAGAAACTTCGATAGCTTGTCCCGGAAATCACTGTACTCATTTCCGAACCATACTCCGTAAGGTGACGTCGGCCCTCCCCAGTATTCCTCATAGAATTCTATGTAGTTTTTCCAGTATTCACTCATCCTTCCGAATTTATTAATTGGTTCATATACGATGAGCATACTTTTAGGCATATCCAATTGATAAATGAAATTAAATACTAAGTCAAATTTGTTTTACCGTATGTCCGTTTGTATACTTAGGCTTGCCAAAAAAATGAATTGTATCACGCTTCATTATGGTGCTTCCGGTATAAATGCGGTTCCGGTTAACTAAGGAGACGGACATGACAACTTCCGGTATCTCACATACGGATGTGCTGGTAGTAGGGGCCGGCCCCACGGGGCTCACGATGGCGTGCGAGCTCGCGAGGCACGGCATCACGCCCAGGATAATCGACAAAGCCCCGGCCCCTTCCGACAAGTCGAAGGCTTTCGGTGTCCACGCGCGGACTCTCGAGCTGCTTGAGACCATGGGCATTGTGGATACGGTGCTCAGGCAGGGGAATATCTGTAACGGCTTCGATATGTACAACCACGGAAAGCCGTTGGCGCACGTCATTTTCGACTCTCTCGAAAGCAAATATCCCTTTTTCCTCATACTCGCCCAGAGCGACACGGAAAAGATACTTAACGCTCATCTGGAATCGTATGGTATTAAAGTCGAGCGTGAGAAGGAGCTCGTTGGAATTGAGCAGTCCGATGCCGGGATTACTGCAAGGTTAAAGATAAAAGACGGCTCCCAGGAGTTCATCGACTGCGCGTATATTTCCGGGTGCGACGGGGCCCACAGCGCGTCGCGTCATCTCCTCGACCTTGAATTCAAGGGCGCTCCTTATCCGAATTACTGGCTCCTCGCCGATTGCGACCTCGACTGGAAGTACCCTCTCCACCACCTGTCGGTCTTTATTCATCCCCTTGGAGTGACTGCGTATTTCCCTCTATACAGCGACAGGGGCAGACTGATGTTCGAGCTCCCCGACGCTCCCGTTGACGAGGAGATGGCCGAGCCCACGATCGAAGACGTAAGGAGGCTCATGGACGAGAGGGAAATCGATTACAGGAGCGTCGGCAACCCGAACTGGCTCGCGTATTTCAAGCTCCATCACCGGATGGTCGATAAGTACGGAGAAGGCCGGGTATTCCTCTCCGGAGACGCGGCCCACATACACAGCCCTATGGGCGGCCAGGGGATGAATACTGGAATACAGGACGCGTACAACCTCGCATGGAAGCTCGCGCTCGTGCTCAAGGGCAGGTCCCCCGAGAGCCTCCTCGACAGCTACAATACCGAGAGACACCGCGTAGGCAAGGGCGTGGTAAGCCTGACGGACATGGCAACGAAGATGGTAGGAATCCATAACCCGGTTCTGGCGGCTATTCGGAATAAGCTACTCGGCACCTTATCGAAATTAGACCCGGTTCAGGAAAAGTTACTGACGACTCTCTCTCAGATCGAGATCAACTACAGGGAGAGCCCGATCGTCGGTGAGAGGTGGTATCAGCCCGATGCGGTCGAGGGATACCATAACTACAGGCGCGACCTTCAAGCCGGAGAGAGGTTAAAGGATTATGCTCTCACGAGCCTCGACGGAAAAACGAGCGCGCGGCTCTACGGTCTCCTCGGAAATACAAAGCACAACCTGCTGCTGTTCACGGGCGCCATGCCCGAAGGTATGGAATTCGATGAATTGAGGAAAATACACAACACCATAGGATCCGAGTACAAAGACCTGATCGACGTTCATTTGATTACTGGTACGAATGATCTCACGTCCGATTTCGGAAAGGTGAAGTCGGTATGGAGGGATAAGGATTTGCTTATGCACCGCGATTTCGGAGCCGCGAAATCGAGCCTGTATCTCGTGCGCCCCGACTGTTACATAGGGTTCAGGAACGAGCCCGCGAGCCTGAGCGACCTCCTCGAATATCTCCCGACGATATTCCTGTGAGCGCAGGCGATACTCTCTGATATAATTATCGGTAATAGAATACGGTGTCAGCCGATGCCTGAATACAGGGCGTTTTTTCATTTCCATCACGAGCTTCGCGATTTTTTTGCCGACCCCGGCGCCGCTATCTCTCTAAAATACGATTTCGACGGAAAGCCCTCCGTTAAAGACGCGATCGAAGCGATAGGGGTCCCTCATACGGAGGTGGATTCGATCGTTGTGAACGGGGCCCCGGTCGGCTTCGATTACCACCTGAAGGACGGGGACGCTGTGTCCGTTTATCCCGCATCGTTAAGCCCGGAGATTCCCGAAAAATCGGTGCTCAGGGGAAAGCCGCGTCCCTCGTTTGTCGTGGACGTCAATCTCGGCAAGCTTGCGAGGCGTCTCAGGATGCTCGGGTTCGATGCGGCATACAGGAACGACTACACCGACCATGAGATAGCGGGGCTTGCCGCTAGCGAGGACCGCATCGTCCTCACCCGCGACAGGAGGCTCCTCAGATTCAGGATAATAACGCACGGCTACTGGCTCAGGTCGGACGACCCCCGAATGCAGGTGAAGGAGGTGCTCGTGAGGTTCGGCTTCCATACGCTCATCAAGCCCTTCAAAAGGTGCATCGTGTGTAACGGCGTAATCGTAGCCGTGGAAAAAGAGGCGGTCCTCGACAGGCTCGAGCCTAAGACCAAACTTTATTACGACGAATTTTCTATTTGCACGGACTGCGGCAAGATCTACTGGAAAGGGTCTCACTACGATCACATGAAAGAGGCGCTCGGATTTTTAAAGAATAGGTAAGCCGGGCTATTGATACAGAAGTATGTTCTGTATGAATAGGGAAGACGTGATCAGGGTATATCCATGTCGGGAATTAGTTCTAGTATAGACCTCCTCAGGAACTCTCTCTCATAAACCTCCTCGTCCACGACTTCTCCGTTCCAGACGAGGATGTCGAGGTCGATAGCCCTGGGTCCGTTCTTGTTATCCGTCTTCGATCTCCCCAGCTTGATTTCCAGACTCTTTAGCCATGATTTTAACCCGCGGGCGTCCAATTTCGTCTCGATCAGGAGCGCCCCGTTTAAGAATCTGTCCTGCTCCTTAAATCCGACGGGTTCCGTCTCGACGAACGTGGAGGACTTGATTAGATTAAATTCCCCTGCGATCGCTTCTTTGGCCCTGCGTATGTTTTCTTCGGGATTGATATTGGAGCCGAGTCCTATCACTGCCCTGTTAACGTTCATTTTTTAAAATACCGGAGGCTCATTTCGATTCCGAGTGTATGACGGAAACGGTATCGGCGAAGCGGAGCGCCCCGGGCTTGTCGACCTTGGCGGTCGCTTTCCGCACCCTCCCGTCTTCGAGGATTATTTTCACTACGTCGCCGGCGATCCTTTCTATGAGATTGAATTCTCTGCCCTCTACTTCTGAAATGATTCTTTTCGTTAAGGACTTATAATCGACGGTGAACGAAATATCGTCCTTCTCCACTGCCTCCCTGCCGTCGAACTCGATCTCGATGTTTATGACGATATCCTGCTTTACCTTCTTCTCCCACTCGAAGATGCCGACTACTGTCCTGAGTCTCAGGTTCTCGATCTTTATTATCACCTTATTCTCACTTTAACCCAGGTGCTGTCCCCCGTCGACGTAGAGGCATTCTCCGGTCACGTAACTGTTATCGATTATATATTTTAATGCCGATATCACGTAGTCGGGATGCCCCGGCTTTCCGAGCGGCGTATTACCCGATATTCGTTTCAGGTATTTCGGGCCCTTGCCCGGAGGCGGGAATATGGGTCCAGGGCATATCCCGTTTACGCGTATTTTGGGTCCGAGCGCACGGGCCGCCATAAGCGTAAAATCGCGGAGCGCTTTCTTGCTCAGGTTGTAAACGAAATGGCCGGGTTCGATTCTGGAAACCCTCGTATCGAGCATGTTGACTATTATCTCCGCGGATTTTTGCCTGCTGAATTCCTGGGACAGGAAGAAAGGCGCCTTGAAATTGAGAGCGAATTCCCGGTTGAACGATTCCTCTGTAACTTCCATAAAATCTCTGTTTTCAAAGATAGACGCGTTATTGATGAGAAGCGAGCAGTTTGGAAACACCCGGAATACACGAGCGGTCAAGGGTTTGATACCCTTGATGTCGTAGAGGTCGGCTTTGAATATCCCGCACTTTCTTCCGAGGGCTTTTATCTCATCCGCCGTTTTTCTGGCCCCCTTCTCCGAGCTGTTGTAGTGTAGGGCGATGTCGTAACCCATGCCGGCGAGGGCGAGTGCCATCGCCTTGCCCAGTCTCTCCGCCGCTCCGGTTATAAAAGCCGCTTTTTTCATTACCGTTTATCCCCCGAGCCCCCTGAGCCCTGATTTTAAACACGGAGAGTATAGCACAACGGTCGCTTGTGGATAAGCCGTCTGATCGCGCGGTAGGAATGGGTACCGATACGTGTTGCAGTCTCCGATCCGTGGTCAGCTCGGAGTGCGGGAATCTTCTCTATAATTATGGCGGACTGAAATTATCAAACTATGTTTCATATATACCGCCGAATTGGTGTAGAATTAATTGAATTTCAATTATTTCATCAATCCTGGCAGAGGCGGAGATATGGCAAAAATAGCGGTTAAGCCGAAAACCCGCGTACTTGGAATAGATATAGGAGGGACTGGTATCAAGTCCGCCCCGGTCGATATTGAGAAAGGGGTTCTCGTGGGAGAAAGATACCGCGTCGATACGCCTCACCCCGCTACCCCAATGAGCATGCTGGCAGCGATAGGTGGAATCATCGAGCACTGGAAATGGACCGGCCCCCTCGGGTGCGGATTCCCCGGTGTGATGAAGAGCGGGGAGGTCTATACGGCGGCGAACCTGTCCAAGAAATGGATAGGGGTCAATATCAGGGACGAAATCGAGAAGATTTCCCCCTGCAGGGCTGTCGTGATAAACGATGCGGACTCGGCGGGTCTCGCCGAGATGAAGTTCGGCGCCGGAGAAAAATATAACCGGCACGGCGGCGGTGTCGTCCTCATGGTCACGCTCGGGACGGGCGTCGGTACAGCGCTCTTCGTCGACGGACACCTCGTACGTAACACCGAATTGGGGCACATAGAGATAGACGGCGAAGACGCGGAAAAGCGCACTGCAGAGATTCACAGGGAGGTCGAGGGCTTAAGCTGGAAAAAGTGGGGGAAGAGGGTGAACAAGTATTTACTGCACATCGAGGAGCTTCTTTCCCCCGACCTTATTATTATCGGGGGCGGAGTAAGCAAGAAGTCGGACAAGTTTTTCCCGTATATGAAAATCAGAGCCGCGATCATGCCGGCGAAGATGCTGAACGACGCCGGTATCGTCGGGGCCGCGCTCGCTACCGAGCTTTAAAATCAAGGCTTTTCTTGCTTTCTCGGGTTCGATATGTGATAATGGCAGAGGTCGCAAACTTTGTTTCCAAAAATCATGACTCCGCATTTCTGAGGTCGCAATTTGTTTCACAGGGAAGCTCACAAGCACTCGATAAGGGGGATTTCTAAAGATGTCCCTCGTATAGAACGCTCATCCTGCACCGGTGAAGCCGGTATATTGTCCGGAACCGGAGCCCGTGTAATTCAAGACAATCCGATATCTGTGAAA
>DATIET010000403.1:0-2836 GCA_035455615.1 Thermodesulfobacteriota bacterium | reverse complement strand
GACGTAAACGTCGTACCGACCAATAAACCGATGGTAAGGGCCGACACGAACGACTCCGTATACAAGTCGGAACGGGAAAAATTTGGCGCCGTCGCGGAAGAAATAAAGGAGCTTTACGGAAAGGGCCGGCCTATACTCGTGGGCACGACTTCCATTGAAAAATCGGAGAGGCTCTCCGGAATGCTGCAGAAGCTCCGCATACCCCATCAGGTGCTCAACGCGAAGCAGCACGAGAACGAAGCGGAGATAGTAGCCCAGGCGGGGAGGATCGGCGGCGTGACGATAGCGACGAACATGGCGGGCAGGGGAACGGACATTATCCTAGGCGGCAATCACGAGTACCTTGCAAGGGACATCATCAAGAAAAAATTCAGGATCGATTCTCACGAAGCGCTTCCTGAGCAGTTCGAGGAAGCCATGCTCGAAGCGAAATCCATATGTGAGGACGAGAAAAAGAGGGTGCTCGAACTGGGAGGCCTCCACATTATAGGCACGGAACGGCACGAATCGAGACGAATAGACAACCAGCTGAGGGGAAGGTCCGGCAGGCAGGGCGACCCCGGCTCCTCCAGGTTCTTCGTATCGCTCGAAGACGACCTCATGAGGATATTCGCCTCGGAGACGATAACCAAGATAATGGACAAGCTCGGATGGGAGGAAGGGGAGCCGATAGAGCACAAGATGATCTCGCGCTCCATAGAGAACGCCCAGAAAAAGGTCGAGGGAAGGAACTTCGACATAAGGAAGCACCTCCTCGATTACGATGATGTCCTTAACAAGCAGAGGGAAGTCATATACAAAAAGAGGAGGGAGTTCCTGGCCGGGGGGGAGAACCTCAAAGACAACCTCTACGAAATGGCCGATGAAGTCATCGAGGACCTCGTTGTGGAAACGGTCCCGGAAAAGGGGAACGTAGAAGAGGCAGACTTGAACGATTTGAAGGAAGCGGTCCACGCTTCGTTCAACATACACATCGACCCGGGCGAGCTCGCCCGAAGCGGGACGAAAAGGGAAGACGTAACCGAATATATACGGAATATAGTGCACGTGTTCTATGACGGGAAAGAAAAAGAGATAACACCCGAAACGATGAGGCAGATCGAAAGATACATAATGCTTCAGACCCTCGACTTCCTTTGGAAAGACCACCTTCTCAACATGGACCACCTGCGGGAGGGGATAGGGCTCCGAGGTTATGCGCAGCGGGACCCGCTCCATGAGTACAAGCGCGAAGGTTTTGAGATGTTCTCCTCCCTGATGAACCGACTCTCCTCGGACGTTTGCGAAAAACTATTCAGGGTGCAGCCTGTAAGCGAAACCGACATGGAAAGGCTCGAGAAGCGAAGGAGGGCCGAGCAGCAGCGCATGACCCTGAGCAGGGGCGAGGAAGAGGAGGGCAAAAGGCCCGTTAAGAGACACGATAAGAAGGTAGGGAGAAACGACCCCTGCCCTTGCGGCAGCGGCAAGAAATACAAGAGATGCTGCGGCGCCTCTTAGGGGAACCCCGGTTTGGAACCGTCCGAGCTCACAGACAAGATACGAAACCTCGAAGTAAATATAAGCGGTGTAATAAAGGGGAAACCCGAGATAGTCAAAACAGCCATAGTGGCCCTCCTCTCGAGGTCGCATATGCTGATAGAGGACGTCCCGGGGGTCGGGAAAACCACACTGGCCAACGCTTTAGCCAGGTCGACGGCCCTCAGTTTCAAAAGGATCCAGTTCACGAGCGACCTGCTCCCGTCCGACATTCTGGGGGTATCCGTGCTCGATCAATCTACCGGTGATTTTATATTCAAACCGGGCCCCATATTCGCAAACGTGGTCCTCGCCGACGAGATAAACAGGGCCACTCCGAAAACCCAGAGCGCGCTTCTCGAGGCGATGAACGAGGCAAAGGCTACAATAGACGGGACCGTCCACGATATCCCGAAACCCTTTATGGTAATAGCGACTCAGAACCCGTTCGAATACAAGGGCACTTTCCCGCTCCCCGAAAACCAGCTCGACCGTTTCGCAATAAGGATCAGCATCGGCTATCCCGACAGGGAGAGCGAAAGAGAGATACTCTCGACATCGAGCCCCGTAAACTCCTGGGACGGCATTAAACCGGTAATAACAAAGGAAGAAGTCGTAATGCTCCAGAAATTTTCGGAGAGGGTCAGGATCGACGATTCCATACTGGACTACATTCTCGCGATTATAACGGAAACCAGAAACCCCAGGATGTTCGAGCTCGGGGTGAGCCCGAGGGGGGCGATCGCGCTCAAGAGCGCGGCGCAGGCCCTCGCCCTGATCGGCGGGAGGACATACTGTATCCCCGAGGACGTCAAGAAGATGGCTGTCCCTGTACTCGCGCACAGGGTCATCGTCAGAAGCGAACGCCACCTGGGCCGGGGAGGGGAAGAAGAGGCGATTAAAGAGGTGCTCGAAAGCGTAAAGGTGCCGATTTAACAGGTATGATACTATAAGCATGGTAGACTATATCGAGGTTATTATTCGATTGAGCGTTTAACGCGGAGGGCAGAATGAACCCCAGACCGAAAATCTATTTTTATCAGGGTAAGCCGCCTGCATATTTCATACCACTCATCCTTCTGCTGGGCATCGTGGTGCTTGCAATACTCGTGTTATTCGGCTTCTTCCTCGGGATCGCGGTAGGAGTCGCGCTTATTATATTCGGCGTGATGAGACTCTTCTCCTCCAGGAGTAAGAAGAAATTCAGAACTATCGACGAGGACGGCAGAACGACCATAATTCTCGACAGGGAAGACTACGAGGTTATAGAGAAGGGTAAAAAAAATTAATTTTGACTAGAGTGCGTCGATTTCCCCGGCGA
>DATIET010000402.1:0-7014 GCA_035455615.1 Thermodesulfobacteriota bacterium | reverse complement strand
AGACGCGCGGAGTATATACCCCTGCGGATGTGTCGGATGTCGGAAAAAGACAAATCCCCCTAACCTATTTTGGCTTTAGCAACATATGTGCAAATGTTAATTACCTTCGGTGCTCTTTTTGTTAGGGCGTCCGAATGCTTGCTCGCATTCGTTCTTTACGAAAGGAGGGAATGAATTAGTCGTCAGGCAGAGGAGTTCAAGGAGAACCGTACATGTGCACACATTGTGTGCATGCGGCGGATAGCATCCGCAGGCGAACGAGCGTTATGTGAGTGCGGAGGATTCCCCCCTCATCGGAGAAATTGGAAGGAATCATATATGAGCAGACATTGCGTGCGTACGGTGGATAGCATCCGCAGGCGAACGGGCTGAACATCGTTGAGGGGTTAATCGGAAGAGGCAGGGTAAGATCGTAAATCACACTACGTGTGTGTGCTAGCCGAAGTCCTCTTTACAGCTCTTCACCATCTCCTCGACCATCTTCTTCGCGTCCCCGAAAAGCATGAGGCAGTTGTCGGCAGCGAAGAGGGGGTTCGGGATACCGGCGAAACCGGGGCTGAGGCTCCTCTTTATGACGACGACTGTCTTCGAGTGATCGACGTCGAGGATGGGCATTCCTGCTATGGGGCTCTTGGGGTCGGTCCTCGCCACGGGGTTGACGACGTCGTTCGCCCCGATGATTATCGACACGTCGACTTGTTTGAATCCGGGGTTTATCTCGTCCATCTCCTTCATCCTGTCGTAAGGTATGTCGGCCTCGGCCAGGAGCACGTTCATGTGCCCGGGCATACGTCCCGCGACCGGATGAATGCCGAACTCCATGATGATGCCGTGTTCTTCGAGGAGGTCGTAGAGCTCTCTCACTGCGTGCTGCGCCTGGGACACGGCCATACCGTATCCGGGGACGACGACGACCTTCCGCGCGCCTTCGAGGAGCATGGCGACCTCTTCCGGAGAAGTAGCCTTCACTTTCCCGCCGTAGACCTCGTCGTCCGAAGGCCCGCCCTCCACCGCGCCGAACGTGCCGAAGAGCACGTCGGTGATGGAACGGTTCATCGCCTTGCACATTATGAGCGAAAGGATGATCCCCGAGGCCCCGACGAGCGTACCCGCCACTATCAGCACCGTGTTAAACAATACGAACCCGGTCGCCGCGGCGGCAAGACCCGAGAGAGAATTCAAGAGCGCTATCACGACCGGCATGTCCGCGCCGCCGATCGGTATCGTGACGAGCACCCCTAGGACGGACGCTACGATGACCATGAACCAGTAAGGAATGGAGGAATCGGGATATACGAGCATTAAATATGCGAAAACTATCGTTACGAGAGCGAGGGCTATTTTGACGATCTGGTCGCCCGGATACCTGACGGCGGTCTCTTTCGTCAGCCCCTGGAGCTTGCCGAAGGCTATCATGCTCCCGGTAAATGTTATTGCCCCGATAAACCCCGACGCGAACACGGACAGAACGAATTCCGCGTTCAATTCGATTTCCTGAGGCGTGCCCTGGAGCACTCCCGCCTCGTAAAGCACGGCCCCGGCCACGATCAGCGAAGCCGCGCCGCCGAAACCGTTATAGAGGGCTACCAGCTGAGGCATGGCGGTCATCTTGACCTTGTAGGCGTAAACCGCTCCTATGCCGCCCCCGATTATGAACCCCGCGAATATGAGCCAGTAGCTGATTATGTGCTTGTCCAGCAGCGTTACTACGACTGCGATGAGCATGCCGATCGCCCCGAGGAGGTTCCCCCTGACGGCGGTCCTCGGGTGAGAGAGCCCCTTAAGGCCTATTATAAAGAGGCACGCGGCGACGAGATACGCCAGATTTACGAGCGTCGGTGACATTTATTAATCCTTCCTCTTGAACATTTCGAGCATCCTGTGGGTCACCATGAATCCGCCGACGGCGTTTATGGTCGCGAGTATGACGGCAAGGAACCCGAGTATAGCCGTGAGCCACGTGTGCTGGGTGCCCGTGGACAGTATCGCCCCTATGAGCGTGATCCCCGATATGGCGTTCGAGCCCGACATCAGCGGTGTATGGAGCGTCGGCGGGACCTTCGATATGACTTCGAACCCGACGAACGAGGCCAGAACGAAAATCGTGAAAATTGTCATAAAGTCCATGTCGATGTTCCTCCCGGTACTTGCTACCCTATGCCGAGGCTCTCCCTCACGCGGTCGTTGACGATCTTGCCGTCCTCCGCGACCAGGGATTCCTTCAGTATTTCGTCTTCCATGTTTATTTTTATTTCCTCTTCCTTCACCATTAGTAAAACCAGGTTCGATATATTCTTCGAATACATCTGACTCGCGTGATAAGGCACCGAGGAAGCGAGGTTTACGGGGCCGTAGATCCTGACACCGTTATGCTCGACCGTTTTACCCGCCTGAGTGAGCTCGCAGTTCCCCCCGGTCTCGGCGGCAAGGTCCACGATTACGGAGCCGGGCTTCATTCCGGCGACCATGTCTTCCGTCACAAGTACGGGCGCTTTCTTTCCCGGCACTGCGGCCGTCGTTATAACGGCGTCGTTTTCGGCGACGACTCTGGCGAGAAGCGCGCGCTGCTTCCTGTAGAAATCCTCGTCCATGGCCTTCGCGTACCCGCCCTCGGTCTCCGCGTCCCCGGTCTCGAGCTCGAGCTCGACGAACTTCGCCCCGAGGCTCTTCACCTGCTCCTTCACCGCAGGGCGTATGTCGTAAGCGGACACGACGGCCCCCAAACGGTTGCATGTGGCTATGGCCTGGAGCCCGGCGACTCCCGCTCCGACCACGAGGACGTGGGCGGGTGTTATCGTCCCTGCCGCAGTCATCATCATGGGGAACATCTTGGGAAGGGAATCCGCCGTAATGAGCGCGGCCTTGTATCCGGCGATATTGGCCTGAGAGGAAAGCACGTCCATTGCCTGGGCGCGGCTGATGCGTGGCACGAGCTCGAGAGCGAAAGCCGTTACCCCCGCCGACTTCAGGGACTCTACCGCTTCCCTGTTGGTGAGCGCGTCCATGAGTCCTATCACTACCGCTCCCTTCTTGAGGAGCTTCAAATCCTCCGCGTCCGCCGTGGGGTCAGTCCCCAGTACGCGTATCTGGAGTATCGCGTCGGATTTCGATATGATTTCGCTGCGGCCGGAGATTATCGCGCCTTCGTGCTCGTACATGGCATCCGTGAAACCGGCTTCAAACCCGGCCCCCTGTTCCACATGCACGACGAAGCCCTTTTTCTGGAGTGTGTTGACGGCAGCGGGAACTATAGCCACACGCCTTTCGCCGGGATAAGTTTCTTTTAGAACGCCCGCTATCATAGTTATCTTTTTATACCCCCCATCCGTAGAGCCGGACTATATAAAAAGGAGCAATTATATAACCGTAAACATAATATATGGCAATACCGCTTTTCTGCGTCCGACTTTCATTTAGACGGAATCAAACGCTCTATGATTCTATTAATATTTTTTAATCAGTCAAGGCTAGGAGGCCTAAACAATAAAAATTAATTCCCCGACACTATGGGAAGCGCACCGCTCGATTACCGGAGTCCCGGAGGGCGCGGTCATTCCGATCCCCCCTTCTTCCTTCCGGAGCCCGGGAAGAGCCATCCGAGCGGGAGATATTTGAGCAATGCTTCGAGCAGGCCTTCACTGCCACCCCCGCCCTCCCCCCCCACTCCGCGCTCGTCCTCGAACACTGCGCTTGAGTTTACGCTTAGTATGAGGTCCTTTGCGTCATCAAATATATCATCGGGGACCATTATCGTCTTCGCGTTTAACGAGCTCATGAACGATCCCGAGTACATGGAGCCGAAATGCTCGTTCTGGACATAATAGGGCATCCCCGAAGCCTCGAACATGCTTTTCAGGAATACGAGTTCCGATTCGTCAGACGGGGTGTATAGCCTTTTCATATGCGGCAATCAATAATGTACCAGAATTATTAAATACTATAGTCAATTGACTTAAGCACAGAAGTAGATAGTTAATTTCCTCTTTTCTTTTCATTCCTTCCCCCGAGGCGGGGGAACTACTGCGAGCAAGCGAGCAGTAGGACGCCCTGACCCTTTAGCCGCTTGGGTAATTGTGACCATGCTCTCCGATTTGTCGAGCATGTGGTGAAGGATGGGGGTCATTAATTTTATCGATCACCGAGTAACTAATACAGGGATCACAAGCTTATCACCCCCACCCTACCCCTCCCCCCTCAAGGGGAGGGAATTAGTTTCTCGGACAGAGTAGTTTAAGTAGACGCTTTTATGAGCGCACAATGTGTGCAGCAGGTTCTGCGCCCCCGCCCGTAAAAATGATATAATACATATATATATTCGCCTTTCTCCGGGAGAACACCGCTATGCAAACACTCGAATCGATATTGAGCGAGCACTACTGCTTCAAAGGGCTCGAAAAGAAGTATCTGGACATGATAGTTAAGAAGTCCGCACACGCCTCGTTCAAGGAAGGGGATTTTATATTCCACGAGAGCGACAAGGCCGACAAGTTCTACATAATCCAGGAGGGCATTGTGGCCCTCGAAACGAGGCTCGCCCCCGACAGGGACCCGATAACCATACAGATGATCGGCGAAGGAGACGTGCTCGGATGGGGATGGCTCTTCCCCCCCTATCTATGCCACTTCGACGCGAAGGCCGTAGCCCCTACGAAGGCGGTCGCGCTCGACGGTACGTTCATACGCACGAAGTGCGAGGAAGACCACGACCTGGGATACGAGCTGTTGAAGAGGTTCGCCTACATCATCCAGCAGAGGCTCCAGGCGGTAAGGCTCCAGAACCCCAACATGTACGTCGTCAAACCCAAGTCCTGAAAATTAGACAAGCGAAAGAGAATCGAGACCGGCGGTAACGGGGTGGAAGGCTTATTCCCCCCGGGCTTTCCCTTGTTTCAGACCGTGCATATCCTGAGCCAGCAGCTTCCTTACGGCGAGCTTGAGCGTATTCAGCCCCAGGTGCGCACAGCCGTGCCTCGTCGCGACGAGCCTCTTGCCCAGAATATCGGCCATTATCCCGGACGGCATATGCTCGATATCGGAGAGGGTCTTCCCCTCCGCCTTCTCGAGGATGATGGAGGCTCCGGCCTGGCTCACCATACACCCTTCCCCTTCGAAGCTCAGGCGCCTGACGACGCCGTTATCGCCAACGTCAACGTATACGGTTATGATGTCGCCGCACCCGGGGTTCCCCCCCTTCTGGACCGCGCTCGCGTTCTCGATCTCACCCCTGTTGGACGGGTGCTTGTAGTGCTCGACGATGAGCTCCATTAATTCGTCGTGGTTCATAGGGGTTTTCTCTTGCGGCCATTGTGTGCCGGTTAAGCACGCGTTCGTCACAGGGCACGCGCTTTCAATTTACTCCGCCCGCCTTTTTGACCTCGCTCCTGATGCGGTTATACACCGCCGAGAGTCCGAACATGCGCCTCGTGCCGAGCTTCCGGTCGAGGCTCAGGCTATGGATGAGGTTTTCAGGGGCCAATACGATCTCTTCCGGCGCAACGCCCTCGAAGGCTTCCACGAGTAGAGAAACGAACCCTCTCACGGTCGGCGATTCCTCGGGCACGTCCGCGTGTATCTTCACCTTCCCGTCTTTCACGTCTATGAATATGTACACGGGGGTTTCGCATTCAGGCACGCGGTTATATCCGGCGTCCCTCGCGTCCCTGTACTCGTCAGGGAGCGGGGGCAGGGCCTCCGAGTAATCGAGGAGCATGGCGAGCGTCTCCTGATAGTCAGCGCCCTGGAACTGTCCTATTATTTCTTCTATCCTGCTCATAAACGTCCTCTATAATAATCGACCGAAATAAAACGAAGAAATAGAGGTTATCCCCGGCACACCCGGTCCTTTGCTATAATTTTAATAGTACCCCGAAGCTCAGGGTTTCTCTATCGGGGCCTTGACGAGGTTGCCCCATTCGGTCCACGAGCCGTCGTAGTTCCTTACATTGTCGAAACCGAGGAGATAAGTGAGAACGAACCACGTGTGGGACGACCTCTCCCCTATCCTGCAGTATGCGATGACGTCGTCGCCTTTCTTGAGCCCCTTGTCGTCCATGTATATCGCCTTCAAGTCGTCGGCCGATTTAAAAGTCCCGTCTTCTTTCACGGCAGTCGCCCAGGGAACGTTCTTCGCACCCGGTATATGCCCCCCTCTGAGCGCCCCTTCCTGAGGGTACGCCTCCATGTGGAGGAGCTCCCCCGTGAATTCCTTGGGCGAGCGCACGTCGATGAGCGGCTTCTTCGCGCCCATGTGCTTCACTACGTCGTCCCTGAATGCCCTTATGGACTCGTCTACTCGAGAGACCTTGTAAGCAGTCTTCGGGTAACCGGGGACGTCCTTCGTAATAAGCCTGCCCTCCGCGACCCACTTCTGCCTGCCGCCGTCCATGACGAGGGCCTTTTCATGGCCGAAGAGCTTGAATACCCAGTACGCGTAGCACGCCCACCAGTTGTTCTTATCGCCGTAGAAGACGACGGTGGTGTCGTTAGCTATGCCCTTCTCCGACAGGAGCTTCTCGAACTTCGCCTTGTCTACGTAATCCCTTACGACCTGGTCCTGGAGATCCGTCTGCCAGTCTATCTTGACAGCACCCTCTATGTGGCCCACTTCGTATAAAAGCACGTCCTCGTCTGACTCGACTATCTTTATCTTCGGGTCGCTTAAATGCCCGGAGACCCAATCGGTGCTTACTACAACTTCCGGATGCACGTACTCTGCCATCTCTAATCTCCTTTTTTTGTTATTGTAATTATGCGGATGAACCCTGTTCTCTCCGACCCCTCATGTTTATTTTATTGGTTAGAATCCATTTATTCAAGTCTACCGTTGCTAATTAACACCCCGCTAACATTGCAATAATTCACCTTCAAATTTAATACTTCGAATAAACGGCGTGAAGGGTGCCCGTCCTGCCCGGAAAACATGGTTGGCGGGCATAAAAATATGTATTCCTTTGACACGCCGTTTTGTGCTATTATGTAATCAGATGGGCATTTAAACAGCCGGGGGGGATTTAT
>DATIET010000401.1:0-2232 GCA_035455615.1 Thermodesulfobacteriota bacterium | reverse complement strand
ATTCCGACCTTCAGGGATAGCCTGGGGATAAATACCCTTCCCGAGCTTATCGAATTCAGCACGGATAAGTACCCGGATAACATTGCCTACCGCATTCCGAGAGGAAACACCCTGTATGAGCTCACATACGGAGAGGTGATTGAATCCGTAAAAAAATTTGCGAGGTATTTGAAGGAGCTCGGCATAGAGAAAGGGGACCACGTGGCTATACTCGGCGAGAACAAGCCCGAGTGGGGCATATCCCTTTTCGCCGTTTCCTGGCTCGGGGCCGTCGCAATCCCGCTCGACGCACGCGCCGCTAACGACAGCCACAAATTCATACTATCTTTCTCGTCCGCAAAAGCGGTAATCGTTTCGGGCTTATTTTATAACGCCATCCTTTCAATTGCGCCGGAGTTAAAGGACATGACGAATATTATCCCTATGGACAGTATCGTGGACATATTCAACAGATACGCAACAGGGCAGCCGATGGAGAACGTCGACCCGGACAGTCTCCTCGAAATCCTCTTCACTTCGGGAACCACAGGAGACCCGAAAGGCGTAATGCTCAGCCACCGGAACATAATATCGAACGTCGACGACGTACACAGGACGATAAACTACGGCCCCCGGGACAGGGCGTTTTCCATACTCCCCGTACACCATTCGTATGAATGTACAGGGGGACTTATCGCCACTTTCGGCAGCGGTATGAGCGTCTTTTACGGCAGGGGGTTAAAACCGAGGGACCTCCTCCAGGACATGAAGCTCGCAAGGCCGACCGTCTGGCTCTGCGCACCGCTCATTCTTGAAAAGCTTTATCTGAGGATCCACAAAGAGGTGTCCGGCCAAAAGGGGATAAAGGGATTCTTATCGAACGTAATGCCCAGGGGTTATATAAAAAAGAGGATCAGGCAGAGCCTCGGCTTTGACGATATCAGGCTCATCGTGTCGGGCGGCGCGGCCCTGCCCGGCTGGGTATCTTCGGGCCTCTTCGATTACGGGCTAGAAGTAATCCAGGGCTACGGCCTCTCGGAAGCCTCACCCCTCATTACGGTGAACCCGCCCTCTAACCCCAAGCCCGAGAGCATAGGAATGGTGATACCGAGCAACGACGTCGAGATCAGGGACACAGACAGCGAGGGGAACGGGGAGATCGCCGCTAAAGGGCCAAACATCATGATCGGGTATTACAAAAACAAATCGGCTACGAACGAGGCTATAACACGTGACGGGTGGCTCCTCACGGGCGACATAGGTTATTTCGACGAGGACGGATACCTGTATATAACGGGAAGGAAGAAATTCGTCATAGTCACGAGGGGAGGGAAAAATGTTTTTCCCGAAGAAATAGAGGAGAAGCTGACAAAATCCCCGTTCATAGAAGAGGCCCTCGTATTCAGTCCGGACGACGTCGATATACAGGCTCTCATATACCCCCAGATGGAGGAAGCTCAAAAAAAACTCGAGCAGATGGGGGAGCGGATCACACCGGAAAATATATGGGAGCTGATACGGAGCGAAGTGAGAAAGACGAACGGGGAACTCGAGGCTTACAAAAAGGTCAGGCACTTCGCGCTCAGGCTCGAAGAATTTCCTAAAACTACTACTCGTAAAATAAAACGCTATCTATTCCGGGACTTACGTCTTTCTCAGGATACCAGGATATTGTAAGGAACGGTCGAATTTAATGCTATGCGGGATAGCCAATATATAAGTTTGGCATTATAATAAAAGTGCCGGATTAACTGAAATTTTATTCACATGTACCGAAATTTCAGATATTCTTGATTGCACCGGGGTTATGTAAAACTGGCCGAATGTTATTTCGGCTTAATTCTGATAATCGGAAATGAATAATATGTCGTTATTCAGGGGCAAAAGACTGGCGGCAGTCATAGCTGCGCTCGCGCTTACGGGCGCAATTATGGCGGGCTGCATCCAGCCGGGGCAGGAGAAGACCTCCAGCAAAACAGGGGTTTCGTTCCCGCAGTCCCCCGATACGATGCTCAGTCTTGTAAGCGGCAACATAAGACAGAGGATGGAGAATCCCGAGACTCCAAAATCTATTGTAATCAACAACCAGAGCGTAAAATTCTATGGCTCATTGCCGGCTCTTTACAAGAACCGGAATTATGAGCCGATCTGGGTGGGCGACAAGGGCCCCAAGCCCGAGTGCCGGGATATGGTGGAGGCCGTTCAAAACAGCTACAGGGAAGGGTTGAGCCCCGAAAACTACGACCTTAAAGA
>DATIET010000400.1:0-5598 GCA_035455615.1 Thermodesulfobacteriota bacterium | reverse complement strand
TGTATCATTCCGGAGCACCGCCACCGAAAAAGAAATAAGAGAAACGCTCGGGCGGATAGGGGGCAGGATAGTGGACGGACCGAAAGAGGGCGGACTGTATATCGTGGACCTCCCCGACCAGCCGAAACCGGGAACGACGGTTGACTCGGTGATTGAAGAGCTCAAAGCCAGACCGGATGTTATAAAAGACGTGTTCAAAGGCAGTGACTAAAATAATGTGTTTAAATGTATCGGGGGTGGAAAATTGAGCATGACTCGTCCGCGGCTGATAAGACTTATGTTAATCGTTCTGCTTATCTTCGCCGGTTATCCGGACGCATCGCACGGACAGCACGATGGCGGCCGTAATCCCGGCACGTCGGACATCCCTTCGGATCCGCAAATTCCGCCGGGGGGCGGAGTACCCGGGGGACCCGATAACCCGTCTGCCGGTGACAGGATGCCTCCGTACAAATTTCCCGGATACAATATGCCTGCGGGCAATGATCAACCACCGTCTCAACCAGACGTACCCGCCGACCCTGAGATACCCGGTCCGGAAGCGGACCTGCCTGCTGCAGACCCCGTGATACCGGGACCCGGCCCGGAAATCCCTCCGGGGCCCGCGCTTTCGGACGATCCTTCGCTCATAGAGCCCGAGCTTGAGACCGATTATCTTACTGCTCCGGTCAATAAAGAAGATACGCCCCGAATCGTCGTAAGCGGCGAAGACGCGTACGCGCCCGACCAGGTGCTCGTGCTCCTGCGCGGTACCTCGGACAAGAAGTCCGCTATTGACGATTTGACTGAAAAGTACGACCTTGACCCTCAAGGCAGCTCCGCGCTCGGTTCCATAAACGCTACGATGGTTTTGTTTACGATCCCGGACGGGAGGTCGGTAATCAGTGTTTCAAATATTCTCTCGTCGGACCCTGAAATACTATTATCTCAGCCGAATTTCTACTACAACTCCCTGAGCGGAGAGAATGTTCAATACGGTGTAAAGAAAATAAGAGCCGATGCCGCGCACGAAATTACGACCGGGAAAGGGATAATCGTTGCGGTTATAGATACGGGAATCGATTTCAACCACCCGGGCTTGAAAGACAAAATAATTCTGAAATCGGATTTCGTAAACCCGGATATGAACGGATTTACGATTGACGGCCACGGTACGTCTGTTGCGGGGATAATAGCGGCTGCCGGTCAGGGGGAGGGGACGACGGGCGTGGCTCCGGGCGTCAGCATCATAGCCGTGAAGTCGTGCCGGAGTGATCAGTGGGACAGTAAAAAGGCGGTTTGCTCCTCCGATAAGCTCGCCAGCGGGCTCGATTTTGCAATATCAAACAGGGCGCAAATAATAAATTTCAGCCTCGGGGGCCCGAAGGACGGCATTATTGCAGAGCTGATTGCGAGGGCAAACAGCTCCGGCATCATAGTTGTAGCTGCCGGGGGGAACGGGGGTCCTAACGGCAAGCCCGTCTATCCCGCGGCGCTTCCGGAGGTGATCGCGGTTTCTGCAACCGACTCGGAAGACGGACTCTACATACAATCCACGCCCGGGAAATATATAGACGTGGCTGCGCCGGGTGTCGATATTCTCAGCCCCGCCCCCGGGGACTCGTGGCAGATGGTGTCTGGCACTTCTATGGCTTCGGCGCACGTATCGGGAGCGATCGCGCTCCTTCTGCAAAATTACCCCGAGCTATCCCCTTTCCAGGTTAAATACCTTCTGGGAGCAAGCTCGGTCGACCTGGGGGAAGCGGGAAGAGACGATAAGTTCGGAGAGGGAAGGATCGATGTGCTTCGGGCAATAGAGAGGCTCGAAGGCGATGCAGAAGCGCGTGCTCATTAATCTAACCACTCCCCGGCGATCCATGAATACCCCTACATTATATTAATCGGCCAAGTTTAATACTGCTGTATGTCTCCACCATCTGGAACTGGTCAATAACCGTTTCAGTTAATTCCCGCAAATGAACCATTTCTCCTCCCGGAGCTACTAACAGTTCAAACCGCGTAACGGGAGGAGAAAATGATGTTCGAAGTTAACCGGATTAAAACAAGAAATTTTTCAGTCATTATAAGATTTTTTCTAATGGTTTTCGTATCTTTAGCCGTTTTCCAATACGGGCAGACTTCCTATTCTCGAGAACCGGGCAGTAATACATCCCCGATGAAACCCGTACTCACTACGGGCGGTCACGGCAAAATGATCGGCAGAGAAGCCGACAATATGTATATCAGGTCCGAGACCCACATCGGCTGCAGAATCGAAGGCTTTTCTTATGAGTCTGAAAACACCGGAGAATGCATACATGACGGTCCCGAGCCCGATTTTCAAATAATGATCCCCCAGTTTGTAGAGCTCCCACCGGGCAGTAAAGGGTTTGTCGATATACCGAGGGCCGTGGGCAAATTCGTGGTAGACAAGAAAGACACGACTGTAGCAATCACTTTTTCCGCGATGTCCTATGTTTCATCTCTTAAAGACGACCCCCTTCTTATCAGGGTATTGGTCGATGGAGTCGAGGCACAGCCGGGTGAGATAACGCTCACCGGCGGGAAGGATGCTGTCGTAGTATCGACAAGCCAGTCTTTCACGTTCCTTGCCAAGGTCAATGGGGGTATTCATACGGTTCAGGTACAGTACTCGACCGAATTCGTCCCCGACAGGAGTTCCTATATCCGGAACGCCTCGCTCAAGATAAATACGGGCGAGAACAGGAGAGACGGCGACGGCCTGAGCGGCAAGGGAGAGAGAAGCGGAATAAAGAAGGGTGATAAATTATGGTCCACCATACCCAATTCAGAGCATACATTCTACATGCCGAAGGACGGGGAAGCCGCGATTACGTTTTCATCCGTCATAAAAATGGAGCAGGGGGATTTTATACTGCTCCGTGCCATAGTAGACAACGGCGCGTTCGAGTTATACCCGGTCGAAGCGACATTGGCGGGGAGGATGTACCACACGGAGGCGAGGAGCGTTACCTTCAACGCCGGAGACCTCCCACCGGGGCCCCATATGGTCGAATTCGAGTGGAGAGGGAGCCTGACCGACGTAGCGGCGATCGCCGAGATGTTCGCATGGACTATAGTGGTAAGGACGGCGGTGAACGATTCGAAAGACAACTTTTTCGACGTAGTGTCGCAGAACGCCTTTGACAGCTCGGGAGAGACTCCATATACGCCCGTCACCAATCTCGCGACAAAAGTCGAAGTCGACGAGGTGTCGGACATAGCAGTGACCTTCAGCGGTGAGCTCGCCGGGTACGGCCTCATATTCGTGGCCCCCACAATTAACGGCATCGTCGAAGTGGAGCAGGAAGTGATACTCTACTACCCGATCCTCTCTTGCCCCGACCCCGCCTGCGCGAGCCCGATGGCGTCGGATTCAGGCGTCGCGAGCTACACGTTCGGCATAAAGAACATCTCGCCTTCGGATGACGGATACGAGATAGGGGTCGCTTACCGGGTGCTTCAGTCGGGCGTGAGCACCGAGGGGACAGGCTTTATCGCGGATGCTAACCTCGTAGTCGAAAAGAAGCTCAGGGTAGGACCCGATCTGGCCGTCGGCCCCAATATGGGGAGGGCGTCGAAGAAGAGGGAATCGATCATCGAGCCGATTTACGGCACGAGGGACCTCCTCGCGATCATCATAGACCCCGAGACCGTGGAAGGGGAAGTCAGCCCTAAGTTCAAGGAGGAGATCGACGACGCGCTCAACGGGGATTTTCAAAGTGCAAAGGATTACTATATGGTCGTATCGGGCGGGCGGTTCGAGATCGAAAAAGCCGATACGCTCGGCATCTACAAGGCCGAGAATGCGGGCGAAACGACGAACGATACGAGCTACTATCTCGACAGCGCGAATTTCGATTGCGAGCAGGATGCGAAGTACGGCTCAAGCTCGGACGCGCTCCATGCGGAGGCGCTGCTGCAGGCCGAGGACGAATTCGATTTCAGCGCTTACGATAAGAACAACGACGGGGAAATCACCCCTAACGAGCTCGGCATAGTAGTCGCGATCCCCAGGGATTCGATCGCGGGCTCGTCCATAAAAACAAGCTTCAGCCCGTACTGCAGCGGCGAAGAGTTCACCGTCGACGGAGTCCGCATAACCGAGACCGTTCATCTGAACGTGCTGTTCCAGGAAGGGGGCCTTACGGACGACCAGAAGCTCGAGAACATGATGGTCGCCGCCCACGAGCTGGCGCACCATTTCCTCGGCATGGACGACCTGTACGGCCGCTATAAAGGCATATTCGACGGAGAAATATTCGCCCCTCTTTTCGAGTTCCAGGACGACTGCCCTGAGGACCTGCCCGTGGGACAGAGCTGCCAGATACGCTACGTCAACACGGCTCCACACATGATGTCGCTCATGACGCACAAGACCGGGGACAACATGACGACGACCCATCTCGACGGGTTCCATAAGCTCCACCTCGGATGGGCGAGGCCTTGGATTCTGGAAAAAAAGGACGAGTACGAGCTCGCCGACGTCAAGGAGAGCGAGGACGTATTCATACTGCCGAGGAGACACGACGACGGGCGCGAGTACGTACTGCTCGAATCGAGGATAGAAGAGGATGACCCCGCCGCGGCGCTTTACGATTATGGAATTTTGGACTACGGCCTCGCCGTTTATCACGTGATCGAGCCGGGCCCTACCTGCAAGTCGCCGTTCGGGGCCTCGGCGCCCGACTGCAAGCCATTAATACCGCCCATGTGCGTTGGAGAAGATATATGGTACTTCAAGCACGCAAGCAATTTTACCCGCGTCGGAGTCAGACTCGTTCAGCCCGATCTCGTGCACAGGTACGACCAGGACATCTACGACTCGAACGACGATTACACTGGCTTCAGCAATACTCTGTTCGGGTTCGGCGGTTCGGGGGAATCGCTCATATCCGACGGCGAAATGATATGCCCGCAGAATATAGGCGATGAGCTGCCGGCGGGAGGGACGTCTTTACTCCTGTGGGTCGACGGAACTCCGAGCGGCTACAACCTGCTCGATATCATAATCGATTACCCGGTGGGCGTGTCGTTTAAGCTCGTAATCGACTAGAAGCAGGCAAGCGGTAACGAATATAACCGGATGTTCACGAATTAAGAAGTTGGCTTAGCCGAATTATTACTCACCTCCTGTACCCCAACCGGGCCCCGGTATCCCAGTCCCCAACACTGGATACCGGGGTTTTTTGCGTGGCCTGAACAATTCCTCCTCCCCCTGCCACTAACTGTATAAAACCGGCTTATCGGAGGGAGAAACAATGAAAAATCTAATCGGTTTAGCAATTCCAGTTCTGGCTCTCTTATTTGCCGCTAATTTCATCCTGATGAAGACGGGGCCTTCGTGGGGACAGGATGAGGTCGCCTATATCGGAGATGACGCGTTGCCCGACATAGCAAGCCTTGCGGGAATCGAGATCGGGGGCGTCAGAGGGGAGTGGGGAGGATTTATACGAGTCAGCGCTTCCGGCGCAGCTTATGTGGATAATGGAAAATGCTTATTTCATTACGGCTTTGAGATCTCGAACTCAGGCTCCGTCTTCGCGGTGGGCTTCGATTACAGGCTGAATGCCGGCAGCTGGTCTTACACCGCGGAGC
>DATIET010000399.1:0-10850 GCA_035455615.1 Thermodesulfobacteriota bacterium | reverse complement strand
GAAAGGGAGCGCGAGAGGTTCGGCCCGGCGCTCGTTCAGTCGGAGCCCATATCCCTAGCTGGGTATAAGGAAGGGGATGCGGAGGCCGTGAACGAGCTCATACGCTCTAAAGGGGAGCGGCTGATATATCCTTACGCCGTCCATAAACTTGTAGCCGGCGGCAGGATCGGGGTGGACGGAGACGACAACATATATCTCGACGGAAAGGTGCTCGGCAAGGATGGTTTTCAATACCGGGGATGATGCGGGCAGCCGGCTGAACCAGGCGGTGCCTAATCCTGTTTGCCCTTTTCCCTGGCCCATGTGTCTTTGAGTGTGACCGTCCTGTTAAATACCAGAGAGCCTTTTTTCGAATCGACGTAGTCGGGCGTGAAATAGCCCAGTCTCTCGAACTGATAATTGACGCCGGGCTCGGCGTCGGCAAGACCCGGCTCGAGCCTGCAGTCCTTTAGCACGGAGAGCGAGTCGGGGTTGAGATAGTCCTTATAATCCCCGCCGCCGCTTCCGGGCTCGGGGTCCGTGAAAAGCCTGTCGTAGAGCCTGACCTCCGCTGCAATCGCATGTTTCGCCGAAACCCAGTGTATGGTCGCCTTGACCTTCCTGCCGTCGGGTGCGTCCCCACCCCTCGTCTCAGGGTCGTACGTGCAGCGGAGCTCCGTTATTTCGCCATTTTCGTCTTTTACGACGTCCGTGCATTTAATGAAATAGGCGTACCTGAGCCTCACTTCGACGCCGGGCGAGAGGCGGAAGAACTTCCTGGGCGGGTCTTCCATGAAATCTTCCCTTTCGATGTAGAGCACTCCGGAGAAAGGCACCTTCCTCTTCCCCATGCCCGCGTCCTCCGGGTTATTAACCGCATCCATTTCTTCCGTGAGGCCTTCGGGATAGTTGGTTATCACCACCTTGAGCGGGTTGAGCACCCCCATCACGCGGCGGGCTTTTTTATTGAGGTCGTCCCTCACGCTGTGCTCGAGGAGCGACATGTCTATAACGCTCTCCTGCTTTGTGACGCCGATCCTGGAGCAGAAATTCCTTATCGAGGCCGGGGTGTATCCCCTCCTCCTCAGTCCCGAGATCGTGGGCAGCCTGGGGTCGTCCCATCCGTTGACGTATCCCTTCTGTACGAGCTCTAGGAGCCTCCTCTTGCTCATGACTGTGTAGTTGAGGTTAAGGCGCGAGAACTCGATCTGCTGCGGGTGATAAATGCCAAGCTCGTCCAGGAACCAGTCGTAGAGGGGCCTGTGGTCCTCGAATTCGAGCGTGCAGAGCGAATGCGTTATCTTCTCTATCGAGTCCGATATGCAGTGGGCGTAATCGTACATCGGATAGATGCGCCACTCGTCGCCCGTCCTGTAATGGGGCTCCCTGAGTATCCTGTACATGACCGGGTCTCGCATGTTGATGTTGCCCGAAGACATGTCTATCTTCGCACGGAGCACGTGTGCGCCCTCCTCGAACTCCCCCTTTTTCATACGCTCGAAGAGGTCGAGGTTCTCTCCGACGGACCTTTCTCTGTAAGGGCTTTCCCTTCCGGGCTGATTGAGCGTGCCCCTGTGCTCCCTTATCTCGTCGGCGCTCAGGCTGTCGACGTATGCCTTGCCCTTCTTTATAAGCTCGACTGCATAAACGTATAACGGCTGAAAATAATCGGACGCATGATAAAGCCTGTCGTCCCAGTCGAAACCGAGCCACCTTACGTCGTTCATTATGGATTCGACGTATTCCGTGTCTTCCTTCGCGGGGTTTGTGTCGTCGAACCTGAGGTTGCAAGTGCCCCCGTATTCCTCGGCGGCGCCGAAGTTGAGGCATATGGATTTCGCGTGCCCTATGTGGAGGTAGCCGTTCGGCTCGGGGGGGAACCTGGTCGCGACCCTGCCCCCGTATTTCCCGCTCCCGAGGTCTTCTTCGATGATCGCCCTTATGAAGTCGAGGCTCTTTTTCTCTTTATCGTCGTCCATTGTCTTATACCGCTGCGTTTCCGCCGGGAATTAATAATATACAAAAGCCCGGAAACATCAAAAGTTAAGGTAGGAATAAGAAGGTCGTTTATTGACTTACCGTCCAAAGAGCAATTAATATTAATAACAATGTATTTTCCCGCCTACCGTCCGAGAAGGCTCAGAAAAAACGAGCGTCTTAGAGATATGATCGCCGAGACCACTATATCGGCCGGGGAGCTCATATACCCGATGTTCGTCTTGCCGGGCAAGGGTCAGAAAGTGGAAGTAAGCTCGATGCCCGGTATCCGCAAGCAGTCTGCGGACAATCTCGTAAAGGAGGCGCTTCTGGCCGGGGAGCTCGGGATTAATTCGATACTCCTCTTCGGGATACCCGAAAAGAAGGACGAAACGGGCTCAGAGGGATACGCCCCTGACGGCGTTATTCAGAAGGCCGTAAGGGAGCTTAAAAAGAAGGCGAAGGGCCTGGTCGTTATCACGGACGTCTGCATGTGCGAGTACACGAGCCACGGGCACTGCGGGATAATAAAGCAGGGCGGCGTGGATAACGACGAGACTATAGAATATCTAGCCAAAATGGCCCTCTCCCACGCGGAAGCCGGGGCCGACATGGTCGCCCCGTCCGACATGATGGACGGGCGCGTGGGAGTCATAAGGGACGCCCTCGACGATAACGGCTTCGAGAACCTGCCGATAATGGCCTATTCCGCGAAGTACGCTTCTTCATTTTACGGCCCGTTCAGGGAGGCGGCCGAGTCTCCACCCCAGTTCGGGGACAGGAAGGGCTACCAGATGGATCACCGCAACGTGAGGGAGGCGATGAGGGAGATCGCCCTCGATATAGAAGAAGGGGCGGATATAGTGATGATAAAGCCCGCGCTGTCCTATCTCGATGTTATAAGGGCGGCGAGGGAGGAGTTCGACCACCCTATTGCGGCTTACAACGTGAGCGGCGAGTATTCCATGGTTAAGGCCGCGGGGCGCATGGGGTGGATAGACGAAGCGGAGGTCATGATGGAGATATTGACGAGCATCAAGAGGGCCGGGGCTGATCTCATAATCACTTACCACGCCCTGGAAGCGGCCAAGCTTCTGAACGGGTCTCGGAAATAACCTATGGAATACACGAGCTACAAGGTGGTTGAGGTCCCGCTCGTCACGGACGAGGAGCTGGAGAAGGTAATAAACAGGTGGGTCGGCGAGGGCTGGGTGCTCGACGGCATACACTTCGCCATGAGGGAGTCCTCCAGAAGGCCTTCTATGGCTTTTATAGTTTTCGCTTCAAACACGAAGGAACCTGCAAAAAATCACAGCTCCTGACCGGGGATTATCCTGCCCCAGTTTATGAGCACTATACCGATAACCACGAGAAAAATACCCGCGAGGCGTACGGCGCTTATCTGCTCTTTGAGGAAAAGGTACGCGTACAGGGTGGTGAAAAGAGGGAACGAAGCTACAAGCGGCACAACGTGGCTCGCCAGGTTCTGCTTGAGCACGACGAAATATAAGAGAAGCCCGATTACCCCCCCGACCAGCCCTCCCAGGCATATCCAGATGAGGGAAACTGCGTCCACGTTCTTTATATCCCTGAAGTGGCCTGTCGCTATGGAGATGATTACTACGATTGCCGTAGTGAACATAAACCGGATCGTCATCGCCGTAAACGGCGCTGTCCTTGCGAGGCTCAGTTTTTCGAAGATCGGAGAAATACCCCATACGGCCGCGACCAGTAAAGCCAATGCTGCTCCTGTCATGATGCACCCCCTCGATTGATAAATGATAACAAGTTTCAGACTTTTTTGCCGAGGACGCTCTTGATCGCTGTTAGGTTTTCTACCCTGTCCATACCCCGGACCCCGGCGTATTCCCCTTCCCTGTCGAGGAGGAGCGCCCTTATGCCGAGAGCCCTCGCCCCGTGGAAGTCGTTGCAGAGGTCGTCCCCCACGTGTATCACCTCGTGGGACTCCCTGCCTGCGCGCTCGAGGGCTATAGAGAAAATTCCGTGGGACGGTTTGGCGTGACCCGCTTCGCTCGATATTACGAAGACGTCGAAGAATTCATGTATGCCGAGCCCCCTCATGACGTCGTAAACCCTCGTGTCGAAGTTGGATATAATGCCGAGGCTGTAGCCCCCGCTCTTGAGGGAGGACAGTACCTGGACGGTTTCGGGAAAGAGGGTCCACGCCTCTCCCCTGAACACCTCGAAGAGCTCGTCGAAGTGCGGGTCGAACCCTTCGAACATGCCTATGTCTCTATAAACGCTTTCTACTATAGCCCTCCACCACTCCTTCTCGAGGCTTTTCCTTTCTTCTTCCGTAACGTTTCCGAAAGCGAGCGGCGGTGCCGACCTGAAGGCGCGCGAGAATGCTTTTTTGATATCCGAAGGGTCCGGGTCAGCGCCGTACTTTCTCGCGACCTCGGCGTACGTATGTCCGAGCCCGCGCCTTATGTAGAAGAGCGTATCGGCGGCGTCGAAGAATATCGTCTTAACCCTGTCCTTTCTCATGGCCTCCACCGTTTTGAGTGAACGGGGATTTAATATACACTCTATTTTTAAAGGGAGTAATAGATGGCCGATAATAGAAATCAAGCGTACATAGTCGCCATTCTGGATGATATGTTCTTCGCTTCGAAGATCAGGGAAGCGGCAAAGGCCTCGGGCGTCGATATAGAATTCATAAAAGAGCCGGACGACATAGTTGAAATACTCAGATCCAAAGCCCCTTCCGTCGTTATAATCGACCTGAACAGTAAAAAGATCGATGCGTTACAGTTAATAAGAGATATGAAAGAAAATGAATTCCTTAAAGTTATTCACACCATTGGCTACCTGCCCCATGTCGAGAAAGGGCTTATGAAGGACGCCCTCGACGCCGGTTACGATATTGTCCTTCCGAGGTCGAGGTTTTCTGCGCACGTCAGGGAAATGTTCGCGGATTTTTCTCGAAGCAAAAATAGAGCGTCTAAAACTAATCAGTAGCCGAGGTTCGGTCTGAGCCATTTCTCCACCTCAGCTAGGGTCATGTCCTTGCGCCTCGCATAGTCCTCCGCCTGGTCCCTGTCGATATCGCCGACGTGGAAATATTTTGCCTTCGGATGGGCGAAATAAAGTCCCGCGACCGAGCTCGGAGGGTATATGGCGTAGTTCTCCGTGAGTCTTACGTCTATGTTCTTCTCTGCGTCGAGCAGCCGCCATAACGTTTCCTTCTCCGTGTGATCGGGACACGCCGGATATCCGGGGGCGGGCCTGATGCCCCTGTACTTTTCCTTGCTCAAATCCTCGTATGAGAGGTTCTCGTTTTTTCCGTAGACCCAGTTCTCGCGCGCCTTTTTGTGCATCATCTCGGCAAGGGCCTCGGCTATCCTGTCCCCGAGCGCCTGTACCATGATCGCCGAGTAATCGTCGTGTTTCTCCTTGAAGAAATCGGCGTATTGTTCGACGCCCTCGCCCGCCGTCACGACGAACCCGCCCAGATAGTCCTCCCGCCCCGATTCCGCGGGCGCCACGAAATCCGCGAGGCAGAGGTATTTCTCGTTCTCCCCCCTGTCCTTTTGCTGGCGGAGGAAGTGGAACGCGGCGATAGACTGCTTATGGCTCGAGTCCGAGTAAACCTCGACGTCGTCCCCTTTCCTTGCGGCGGGCCAGAACCCGAGCACCGCTTTGGGCCTGAACCTTTTTTCGGAGATTATACGCTTCAGGAGCTTTTGAGCGTCGTCGAAGAGGTTCTTCGCCTGCTTGCCCCATTTCTTGTGCTCGAGTATCTTCGGGTATTGCCCCTTGAGCTCCCATACCCAGAAGAACGGCGACCAGTCTATGAACGGTATGACGTATTCGAGGTGTAAGTGGTCGAATACCTGGACTCCGAGCTTTTCAGGCACGTGGATCCTGGCTTTCTTCCAATCCTCGGCAAACCCCTTCGCCCTGGCCCTGTCTATCGTAAGGTATCCCGTCTTCTGTTTCGTTCTCTCATGGAGCTTCCTGAGCTCGTCGTGCTTCTTTGCCTGCTCCCTTACGAATTCCCCGTGCTTTTCGGGGTTTAGCAGGTCGTTGCATACTCCTACAACGAGCGAGGCGTCGAGCACGTGGCTCACGACTCCGCTGTAGTGGGGGGCTATTTTTATCGCCGTATGGGCCTTGCTCGTGGTGGCTCCCCCGATGAGGAGCGGCGTCCTGAACCCCTGCCTCTCCATCTCTGAAGCGTTATGGACCATCTCGTCGAGTGAAGGTGTGATGAGGCCGCTCAGACCGATGATGTTGGCGTCCACCTCCTTCGCCTTTTTCAGAATATTCTCGCAGGGGACCATCACGCCTAAATCGAATACCTCGTAATTATTGCAGCCCAGCACCACGGAGACGATATTTTTTCCTATGTCGTGTACGTCTCCCTTGACCGTCGCGATGACGAATTTTCCCCTGGCCCTGCCGCCGCCCGCTTTAAGCTTTTCGGCTTCCATGAAGGGCTCGAGCCAGGCGACAGCCTTTTTCATGACGCGCGCGCTCTTTACCACTTGCGGGAGGAACATCTTTCCCTCACCGAATAGCTCTCCCACCACCTTCATACCGTCCATGAGGGGGCCTTCGATCACGTCCAGCGGTTTCGCATACTTGAGGCGTGCCTCTTCCGTGTCTTTTTCTATGTAAGCGTCTATGCCCTTGACGAGGGCATGGGAGAGCCGTTCCTCGACGCTCCCTTCCCTCCACGTTTCGGCCTCTTTCTCCCTGGTCTCGCCCGTGCCTTTAATCTTCTCGGCGTATTCTACGAGCACTTCGGTGGCTCCGGGTTTTCGGTTGAGGAGGACGTCCTCCACCTTTTCGAGGAGCTCCTTGTCTATTTCCTCGTAAACCTCGAGCATTCCGGCGTTCACTATCGCCATGTCGAGGCCGGCGTTTATCGCATGATAGAGGAAAGCGCTGTGCATCGCCTCCCTCACGAGGTTGTTGCCGCGGAACGAAAACGATATGTTGCTTATACCGCCGCTCGTTTTAGCAAAGGGGCACGCGGCCTTGATCTCTCTCACCGCCTCTATGAAATCGAGCGCGTAGCTGTTGTGCTCCTCTATCCCCGTTGCGACGGTGAGGACGTTGGGGTCGAATATTATATCGTTCGGGTCCATGCCCACTCTTTCGGTCAGCAGCTTGTATGCCCTTCTGCATATCCTGATCTTGTCGTCTTTGGTCGCCGCCTGCCCTTCCTCGTCAAACGCCATCACCACGGCCGCAGCCCCGTAGCGCATTACCTTCCGCGCCTGCTCCAGGAATTTTTCCTCGCCCTCTTTAAGGCTTATGGAGTTGACTATGCACTTGCCCTGGATGCACTTGAGACCGGCCTCGATCACGGAGAACTTCGAGCTGTCTATCATTACCGGGACGCGCGATATGTCGGGCTCGGACGCGATGAGGTTCATGAAACGCGTCATGCAGGCTTCCCCGTCGAGGAGCGCCTCGTCGAAGTTGACGTCGATCACGTTTGCGCCGTTCTCGACCTGCTGCTTTGCCACATTGAGCGCCCCCTCGAAATCGTCTTCTTTAATGAGCTTCGCGAATCTCGGGGAGCCGGTTACGTTTGTCCTCTCCCCGACCATGATAAAAGGCGCGTCTTCTCCTATATTGAGCGCTTCGAGGCCGCTCAGCCGTGTCGCGGGAGCGGTCTCGGGTATCAGGCGCGGAGGGTACTTCCCCACTTTATCGGCAATCGCCCTTATGTGCTCGGGAGTCGTGCCGCAGCAGCCGCCGACGATGTTGAGAAACCCGCTAGCGGCGAATTCTTCGAGATATGAAGAGGTGTCGGACGGCGTCTGGTCGTATCCGGTCTCGCTCAGAGGATTGGGGAGGCCCGCGTTCGGATAGCAGCTTACGAAGCAGTCTGCGATCCTCGAGAGCTCTTCGATGTAGGGACGCATCTCAGCGGCCCCGAGGGCGCAGTTTATGCCCACGCTGAGCGGCCTCGCGTGCCTGACGGAATTCCAGAAGGCTTCTATAGTCTGTCCCGAGAGTGTTCTGCCTGAGGCGTCCGTGATGGTGACGGAAAGCATCAGTGGGAGGCGGACGGGGTGCTCGTCCAGGAACCTGTATATTCCGTAAATCGCGGCCTTCAGGTTGAGCGTGTCGAACGTCGTCTCGGCGAGTATGATGTCTATACCCCCGGCGGCTAGTCCCCTGAGTTGTTCGTAGTAGGCCTCGACCAGCTGGTCGAACGTGACGCCCCTAACGGCCGGGTTGCTCACGTCGGGGGAGATGGACGCGGATTTGGTCGTAGGGCCGAGCGCTCCGGCGACGAAACACCTGCGGCCGGGGTGCTCCAGCATGAATTCGTCCGCCGTTTTTCTGGCGAGGCCCGCCGCCGCTTTGTTTAATTCAAAAACGATCCCTTCGAGATTGTAGTCTGACTGGGAGATGCGGTTCGCGTTGAACGTATTGGTCTCGATTATGTCCGCGCCCGCTTCGAGATAGCTCCTGTGTATGCCTGAGACGATATTGGGCCTCGTTAGGCAGAGGAGGTCGTTATTACCCTTCAGGTCGAGCGGGTGGTCTTTAAATATCTCCCCGCGGAAGTCTTTTTCCCCAAGCCTGTGGCGCTGTATCATCGTGCCCATAGCGCCGTCGATAAAGAGTATGCGCCCGGCTAGAAGTGCTTTCAGGGCTTTAAGCTGTTCCGAATCCTTTATAATCATAAGTTTTTATTATACCAAAAGGGATTTTTTCAGGGTAGTTTCAGGGCCCTGCCGCTCTTTATTTCCACTCGTCCCTCAGCTTCCTCATCCCGATGAAATAAGAGGCCTTCGAATCTTCGAGGGCCGGGTTTCTTTTTTTCAGCTCTTTTATTATCTCCGGGGAATCGTAGCGGAGAAACGGGTTGTACTTCTTTTCCTCCCCTATTGTAGCCGGGGCGGGCTCTTTTCCTTTCAGGTGTAATTTTTCGATCTGCTTAAGTCTTTTTGCAGCTTCCTTGTTTCCGGGCTCGAGGTCGAGTGCGAACCTCAGATTGGGTTCCGAGTAGTCGTGACCGGGGAATATACGGAGGGCGTCGTGGAGCGTACGTATCTTGGTCTCAAAGGTATTGAAAAGCTCGTCGGCGTCGCCCCTGTTTTTCAGGTTCCCGGTGCCTGCCAGATAGAGGGTGTCCCCCGTGAATACGTTTTCCCCCATGACGAGTATCATGTGCTCCGGGCAGTGTCCGGGGGTATGTATCGCGTTCAGGCTCAATTTCCCTACTTCTATCGTATCACCGCTGTTTACGGCCCTCGACCTCGGGGAAACCATGTCTCTGCCCAGGGGGTGGACGAGTATTTCGGACATCGTCACCTTGAGTATCGGGTCGTTCCCTTTTATGTGGTCGGGGTGGCAGTGCGTATTGATTATGTATTTGATTCTGAGGTCGCCCTGCCTGACGAAGTTCAGTATGGGGACCGGGTCGAACGGGTCTATGACTGCGCACTCGGAGGTCTCAGAGCACCAGACTATGTAATTATAGTTGCCGTCGCTTTCGGGGGCCCTTATCCTTGCGATTCCATAACCGGTTCCGGAAAATACGTCCATATTTTTGACTTCCTTTGTAATTTTTCCGCACCCTTCTGTAATCTATATGTCCCGTCACTACAGGGACGAGGTATTTATTATGCCATATAAATATTAATATTAATTTAACGGGTAGGGTAAAATATAAACCACGAGAGTTATTGATCTAAATTCTCGAACAAATATGGATGAGTAAAGGGGACCGATATTGAGACCGGAGAGAATGCCTTTGATTGCGGCGGTTATGTTATTCGCCCTGGCCGCGGGCTGCAATAAAGAGCCCGAATACGTGCCGGGGATGAGCGTGCAGGGGTTCAGGGCTTCGATTTCGAAGATACTCTTTTCCCCTATCGCCTTCGACGGGGCGACGGTCGCCGTCGAGGGGATAGCCGCTTCCGTGAGCGAGGTCGATCCTGAACAGGAGGATGCCATGACGAACTTCAGGCTCGTCGATCTGAACGGTAATTTTATCAACGTCGAGATGCCGGGCTCGTGGGAAATATCCGACAACGACTATCTTATCGTGGGCGGTATTTACAGAAAAAACGGCAATATACTCGAGGCTGCCCAGTACGAGATGGTAGAACTCGAAGGGGACGACGAGGACCAGGACAAGGAAATCCAAAAGCGGGACAACTGGTAACGTCGGCTGAATACGAAGCAGGGGCTTTGACAATATTCCGGTTTGTGGGTAACTTCTTTGATTTATTCAATATATCTGCAGGAGATTATATGAGTTTCGTCAATGGACTAAAGTGCAAGGAGTGCGGCGAGGAATACCCTAAGGAGCCCCTTCACGTCTGCGAGACATGCTTCGGACCCCTCGAGGCTTCATACAATTACGACGAAATTAAGAATGTCCTTACCAGGGAAGTCATAGAAAGCAGGGACAGGAGCATCTGGAGGTATAAGGAGCTCCTGCCTGTAGACGCGGAGCCTACGGTCGGCCTCAAAGTGGGCTTTACCCCGCTGATCAGGGCGGAAAACCTCGGCCGGGCGTTAGGCGTAAAGGAGATTTACGTAAAAAACGACGCCGTATGCTATCCGACCCTGTCGTTCAAGGACAGGGTCGTTTCCGTAGCCCTTTCCAAGGCGAAGGAATTCGGATTCACGACGGCCGCCTGCGCTTCCACCGGGAATTTGGCAAACGCCGTGGCGTCCCTTACGGTTTCGGGGAACCTCGAAAGCTACATATTCATACCGTACGACCTGGAACAGGCGAAGATAATCGGAACTACCGTCTACGGCGCGAACCTTATCGGCATCAAGGGTACTTATGACGACGTCAACAGGCTCTGCAGCGAGGTTGCCGGGAAGTTCGGCTGGGCTTTCGTGAACATCAATATGAGGCCTTACTACGCCGAGGGCTCCAAATC
>DATIET010000398.1:0-12356 GCA_035455615.1 Thermodesulfobacteriota bacterium | reverse complement strand
CATACCACTCATACTTCTTCTGGGCGTCGTGGTGCTCGCAATACTCGTGTTATTCGGATTCTTTCTCGGAATCGCGGTAGGAGTCGCGCTTATTATTTTCGGCTTGATGAGACTCTTCTCCTCCAGGAGTAAGAAGAAGTTCAGAACTACAGATGAGGGCGGCAGAACGACCATAATTCTCGACAGGGAAGACTACGAGGTCATAGAGAAGGGTAAAAAAAATTAATTTTGACTAGAGTGCGTCGATTTCCCCGGCGAGCTTGAAATCCTTCCCCGTCAACCCGCCCTGGCTGTGCGTCGACAGGGTCAGAGTCACGTTCCTGTACCGGATCAGGATGTCGGGGTGGTGGTCGGCCTTCTCGGCGAGTATGGCTACCTTATTCACGAAACCGACCGATTCGACGAAGTCCTTGTTCTTGAATACCCTGACGATCTCATTCCCCTTTCTCTCCCAGCCCCTGAGACCTTTGAGTCCTTCTTCTATTTCCGCTTCGGATAACAGCGCCATTTCGTATCACCTCACTTTCTATAAGTTTATGGAGGGCGGATGGATAGTCAAAAAATTGTTATTTAAACTTAATTGATGCCGAGGGTCTTTATCAGCATAGGGTCGAATCTGGGAGACAGGGTCCGCAATTGTAGAAAGGCGCTCGAATATATAGGCGGGTTAGACGAGATTCTGAGAGTGTCGTCGGTATACGAAACGGAGCCGGTGGGGAACAAAGACCAGCCCCCCTTCATAAACTGCGCGGCGGAGATTGAAACCGCGCTACCTCCGCAGGAACTTCTGAAACATCTCCAGGAGATAGAAGACAAACTCGGCAGAATACGCGGCGACAGGTGGGGTCCAAGGGTGATAGATATCGATATTATTTTTTACGATGATCTCATAATCGACTCGGAAGAGCTGCAAATACCACACGTGAGCGCTCACGCGAGACGGTTCGTGCTGGAGCCTGTAACCGAGATAGCGCCTGGTAAAGTACACCCCGGTTTCGGAGTAACGGTCCGGGAGCTGTGCGAGAGACTCGAGGACGGACAGCCGGTAAAAAAAGTGGGAGGCCCTTCCACTTTATTTCCACAGTAATCCACAGCTTGTAAACATCCCCGGAACAGGATATAAAGAAAATTCTCAAAAGGGAGTCAAATACGGCTGGCCAATAATGATATAATGAATCAGAGAGGATACGCCAATTTTTCACTCATAAACGGAGTTTCTTGTGGATAACCCTGGTTGTGTATACCGACAGGTTGTCCACAGGTCCGGGCGCTTTTTAGGAGAAGGCGAAATTCCTCGCCGACTCGAGCGTATTAAAGAGCAGCATCGCTATCGTCATGGGTCCTACTCCGCCCGGAACAGGCGTGATGTAGGAGGCTTTTTTGCTCACCCCTTCGAAGTCCACGTCCCCCGTGAGCTTTCCGTCTTTATTGCGGTTAATGCCGACGTCAATGACTACCGCTCCTTCCTTGACCATACCGGCCGTGATGAAATCGGCCCGTCCGATCGCGGCCACGAGTATGTCTGCCCTTTTCGTCACCTCTCCAAGCGGTTTCGTGCGGGAATGGCAGATGGTCACGGTCGCATGGCGGTGCAGCAGGAGCATCGAAACGGGTTTCCCGACTATGTTGCTCCTTCCGACGACCACTGCCTCCTTGCCTTCAATGCCTATCTTGTAAAAGTCGAGCATCTTGATGATCCCGTGCGGGGTGCACGATATGAACCTCGGCCTCCCCTCCACGAGGAGGCCCACGTTATAGGGATGGAACCCGTCCACGTCTTTAAGCGGGGATACCGCTCTCAGAATTTTCGTTTCGCTTATATGAGAGGGCAGCGGGAGCTGCACCAATATGCCGTGTATGTTCTCATCCCCGTTCAGCTTGTCGACGAGCGAGAGCAATTCCTCCTCGGTCGTTTCTCCCGGGAGCCTGTGTTCCTCCGAGTACATGCCCACTTCGGTGCAGGCTTTTCTCTTGTTCCTGACGTATATTTCAGACGCCGGGTCGTCCCCGACCAGCACGGCCGCGAGGCCCGCCGCTACCCCCGTTTCCCCCTTAAGTCTTTCCACTCCCTCCGCAACCTCATCCCTTATGTGCTGTGAGACCAGTTTCCCGTCTATGATTTCGGCCATGAGAGGCTCTCCTTCGTCATTCGAATTTCCAGAAGTGATTTAACGGCCCGTGCCCTTTGCCCAGATCGAAAGAACGCATGATCGCGTAAGTAACGTAACCCTTCGCCTCCTTGACCGCGTCGAGCGGGGAGAACCCCGCGGCAAGCGAGGCGCAGACGGCCGCGGAATATGTGCAGCCGGTGCCGTGCGTATTTTTCGTGTCGATTCTGGGCGCCTTAAGCTCGTAATGGCTCAGCCCGTCGTAAAAGACGTCTACCGCATCGGGGAGGCTCTCGAGATGCCCTCCCTTGATGAGAACGTATTCGGGGCCCATCGACTTTATGGCTTCCGCAGCCTGCTTCATTCCGGAGAGGGAGGATATTTTCGATGCTGTGATTTCTTCCGCTTCCGGTATATTCGGTGTAACTATCAGGGCTAATTTAAATAGCTCGTTTACCATTGCCTCCCGGGCCCCGGTATCGAGGAGAACGTCCCCTCCCTTCGATACCATGACCGGGTCGACTACAAGATTTTTAATCCCGTATTCCCTGATTTTTTTCGATACGGCTGAAACGATCTCTTTATTGGACAGCATCCCGGTTTTGACGGCATCGGCGCCGATATCTCCAAAGACGGCGTCCATCTGGAGCTCGACAAACCCCGCGGGCAGGTTGGAAACCCCCAGAACCGACTCGGTATTCTGAGCGGTCACAGACGTTATTACCGACATACCGAAAACCCTGAAGGCGGTAAACGTCTTGAGATCGGCCTGTATCCCCGCCCCTCCACCCGAATCGGAACCCGCAATTGTAAGCGCTCTCGGAACCTTTCGACCCACGCCGGTTTATTCTACAAAGGTTTTATAACCTTTACAAACAGGCCTGTATTCCCACCCTAGACTAACTAAAATTTAAATGTAATATATTCTCAGCGAAAATAACGAAAGGAGATACCGGAGTTATGGCAGAGATTTCAGATAAGGACGAAGTTCTATTCCCCGAGCTGTTCAACGTGGACAACGAAGGCAGGGTCAGGCTCGTGGCCGGATACTCGAAAGAGTCTAACAACTGGACGTTCCCCAAGTACCTGGCCGACCCCGTGAGTTTCTCGGACGAAGTCGAAGAAAGACTCCTGAGCCCCACGGGGGAGCTTCATTCCTTTACGATCGTCAGAAGGAGCATGCCCGAGTTCCCCGTCCCCTATGCGCTCGCTCTGGTAGATTTTCCGGAAGGGGTCAGGGTCATGGCGCAGGTCGAAACGAACGACCCCGAAGGGCTAAAAATCGGTCAGAGGATGGGAGTTACAATAGGGACAGTGAAGAAGTCCAAAGACGGGAAAGACGTAAAATCCTACAAATTCGTTCCCGTTAGCAATTAACCGGGGCTCATGCATCCGCATCGGAAAAATATCTTCCCCCGAAAGACAGTGGCCGACCGCGGTTTCAGTCCCGCTTGCCCGAGGGCCCGCCTCCGGCGAACAGGGGCCGTATAGACTGAAAATATTTATTTACTTTTGCCCCTCTATCATTTATTCTGAAACTAGTTTCTAAAGAGTATGACTCTCGATGAAGAAACCTCTCCTGACACTCCTATGTTTATCAGGAATAATCTTCATACTTCCTATAACCGTTTATTCCGCTAATCCGGCCGATTCTTATAGCGAGGACGAGCCGGCCCAGGAATCCCTTGCGGAGAAAAACAAAATTCTTTCGGTCGAGGTAACCAACACGAGCCTCCGCCTGATTCTTCTCGGTACGCTCACGAGCGGCGGGGTATCGAAGGCGATGATAAAGAATCCCGTCACCGGAGAGCTCGGCTCGTATGTGCGGGGAGACATACTTGACCTTGTAAATTCCGAAACCGTGAAGGTAGTCGAGATATCCAATTGCGCCGTTCTCATCGAGAGGTCGGGAAAGTTCGAGACCATGGAATGCAGGAACAAGATGCCCACCGTCGTTTTTAACAAACCCTCCGCCCTTTCGAGATACAGAATAATACTTCCCGAAGGCGGCAGCACCAAGTTCATCTTCTCCGATGAATTCACCACCGACTATGACAAGGACATACTTAATGTGAGCGAGAGGCACGGCGTAGACCCTTATCTCGTGAAGGCCGTAATTAAAACAGAATCGAACTTCGACCCGAACGCCGTATCACCCAAGAACGCTCAGGGGATCATGCAGCTCATACCTGGAACCGCTGACGATTACGGGGTGAGCGATCCCTTCGACGCCAAGGATAATATGGAGGGAGGCGTCCAATATTTAAAAGACCTGCTCGAATATTTCGACGGAGACATGAGCCTCTCTCTGGCCGCTTATAATGCGGGGAAAGGGGCGGTCATTAAGCACGGCTTTACTATACCGCCGTATCCGGAGACGACGGATTATATCGCAAAAGTCCTCGGATACTATAAATTGCTCAAAGCGAAAAACTACGCGTTAAAAAAGTAAATTTTCACTGCGACAGCGGCTGCCGGGTCCGCTCAACAGTCGAAAGCGCGCGGGTTTGACAAAGCCCCGTTCTTTATCTAGACTTCTAAATTCACTAAATAAATTCAGAGGGCCCATAGCTCAGTTGGTTAGAGCGGCGGACTCATAATCCGTTGGTCCCTGGTTCGAGTCCGGGTGGGCCCACACATAGCAGAGGTGATAGTTTTAAATATGGGCAGTGAAGTTTCCAAATACAGCAGTCCCCGGACATTCGTCACACCACCTGTTTCTTCATATCCGGCCGTAATTATCAAAACCCTTCTTTCCGAAAACGATCTGACAAAAAAAGGAGAAAAAAATGAGAGACCAGATTTTGGTTCTCGACACGCTCCAGAGAATTGATATGGAGCTGAGTCAACTGGAAAAAAACCTGAGGGAGTATCCCGAAAGAATCTCGGACTACGAAAGTGAGATAGAAGAATCAAGAAAGAAGCTTGAAAATTCCAAGAACATAAAGCAAGAGATACTCAAGAACAAGTCGGGCATCGAGCTCGAAATCCTGCAAAATGAGGATTTGATAAAAAAAGCTGATCAAAAACTGTTCGAAATTAAAACCCATAAAGAATACGAAGCCCTGCAGAAGCAAATAGCGGAAACGAAGCGAAAGAACTCCGAGCTCGAAGAAACGCTGCTGGAGCAGATGGTGAAGCTGGAGGGAATAGAATCACGCATATCGAAGGAAGAAGAAGAGCTCGCTAACAGGGAGAGCGAATACACCGACAAGATTGCCCGGTTCAGGGAAATGATAGAGGAGCTGAAAATGCTGTACCCCCCCAAGAAAGAAGAGAAAGAGAAAGTCGCCTCCGGCCTGAACCCCGACATCCTCTCGATATACGAGCGCGTTAAAAAAAGGAACGGGTTCGTGCTCGCTCTTGCGAAAAACGAAGTATGCACCGGCTGCAATATGAACATACCTCCCCAGCTGTTTAATGAGGTATTGACCCTCTCGAGATTGATACAGTGCCCCAACTGCCAAAAATTCCTATACTGCGAAGAAGAACTCAAGAGTGAAGCTAAAACAGGATAGCCTTCCTTTCAAGAAGTCCGGGAAAGACCGCATCGATATATTCATCGACGGCGCTGCCAGAGGAAATCCGGGGGAATCGGGGATCGGGGTCTTAATTAAAGAGGAGAGCGGCAGGGAGCGTGAGGTCAAGAAATATCTCGGCACCTGCACCAACAACCAGGCCGAGTACACGGCCCTTATTACCGCCCTCGAATCCGCCCACAGCCATAAAAACCAGGAAATACGGATATTTACGGACTCTCTATTGCTCGCGAACCAGATGAACGGAATCTGGAAAGTCAAACACCCGGAGATAAAAGAGCTGTATATGAAAGCAAAAAGCTTAATCGAAGGGTTCAGCCGTGTAACGATCCGTCACATCCCCAGGGAAGAGAACAGAGAAGCGGACAGGCTTGCGAATCTCGCCATTGATGAATATCTTTAATAGAAGAAGCAAGCGAGCCGGACAGTCGCTGGTCCGGGCAGAAATGCCGGGACTGGAGGAAAGTCCGAACTCCAGAGGGCAGAGCGCTGGGTAACGCCCAGGTGTCGTGAGGCAACGGAAAGTGCCACAGAAAACAAACCGCCAAAGCTTTCCGGTCAAGGAAAGCCGGTAAGGGTGAAAAGGCAGAGTAAGAGACTACCGCGCCTGCTGGTGACAGCGGGCGGCATGGTAAACCCCGCTCGGAGTAAGACAAAATAGGGAAGCGATTTTCCTCGTGAAATTAAGGGCGGCCCGTCCGATGCTTCCGGGTATGTTGCAAGAGGCATTCAGCAATGAATGTCCCAGATGAATGATTGTCCAAGACAGAATTCGGCTTACAGGCTCGCTTGCTTCTAACTTACTTTCACGACCACGAATTCCTTTTTCCCTATCCTCATGCGGAGCGTGCCTTTGCCGGGCATGGGCGCGTTTATATCGGTTACCCTTTCGCCGTCGATGAAGACGCCGCCCTGAGCTATGAGCCTCTTTGCCTCGTTCCTGCTCTTTAGCTTCCCGGACGACTCCACGACCAGATCGAGGAGCGTCTTGCCGTCGTCACGCTTTATTACGACCTCCCTCGCGTCCTCCGGGAATTCCCTCTGCGAGAACTTGGTCGCAAAATCCTCTGCGGCCGCCTTTGCGTCATCCGCGCCGTGGAGCGAGGACGTGATCTCGAACGCGAGCGCCCTCTTCGCATCCATCGGGTGTCCCTTTTTGAGCTCGTCTATTTCCCCCTCGTCCCTCGGGGTCAGGAGCAGGTAATACCTCCACATGAGGTCGTCGGGTATGGACATTATCTTCCCGTACATATCCACCGGAGTGTCCTCGACCGCGATGTAGTTGTCGAGGGACTTGGACATCTTCCTCACCCCGTCGAGCCCTTCGAGAATGGGGAGGAGGATCGCCACCTGGGACTCCTGCGCGAAATGCTTCTGCACCCCCCGGCCCATCAGTATGTTGAATTTCTGGTCGGTCCCGCCGAACTCGACGTCCGCCTTCATAACGACCGAATCATAGGCCTGAATGAGGGGATACATGAACTCGTTTATCGAGATCGAAACGCCCGACTTATAACGCTTGCTGAAATCGTCCCTCTCCAGCATTCGTGCGACCGTTTCGAGGGAGGACAGCCTGATCATGTCCTCACCGCTCATCTTTCCGAGCCAGGACGAATTAAACACCACCTCGGTCCGCTCGCTATCGAGTATCCTGAAGACCTGCCTTTGGTATGTGAGAGCGTTCTCCTCTACCTGGGCTTTCGTGAGCGGAGGCCTTGTCTCCGACCTGCCCGAGGGGTCGCCGATCATGGCCGTGTAGTCCCCTATCAGGAACATTACGGTGTGTCCCAGGTCCTGGAATTCGCGGAGCTTCTTCAACAAGACGCAGTGTCCCAGGTGGAGGTCGGGAGCGGTGGGGTCGAATCCGGCCTTAATCCTGAGGGGCAGTCCCTTTTCTCCGGATTTTTTCAGCTTCGACAGGAGCTCCTGTTCCGAGATTATCTCTTCAGTCCCGCGTTTGATTATCCGAAGCTGCTCCTCGGGCTCTAAGAATTTCACCTTGTTATTTCCCCTCGTTACGTAAGATTTCGGTCAACGAAGCCGCTCAAAAATATAGAATATCACGATAGTTAGTCAATGGCGGGGTCCGAGCCCCATGAATTAAGCGCCATTTCCCCACTGTTTATAACTGAAACTTTAGATAGAATAATTGCGCATGATAACGGAAATTCAGGGCAGGAAGCCGAGGCTCCTCATCCCGGCATCGGAGATAGATCAGAAAGTGAGGGAGCTGGGGAAACGGATCACGGAGGATTACAGGGATAAGAACCCCGTCCTCATAGGGATACTCAAGGGCGGGTTTATATTTTTGGCGGACCTCGTTAGACAGATAGATTTTAACGTCGAGATAGACTTCGTCAGGGCGTCGAGTTATAAAGAGGGTATGGAACCGGGAGATATAGAGCTCGTGACGGACGTGATCACCCCGCTTAAAGGGAGGCACGTCGTATTGGTGGAAGACATGCTCGATACGGGTATTACGCTCGATTTTTTAAAATCGGTGATTATTTCCAAGAAACCGGCGTCCCTCAAGATATGCGCTCTCATAGACAAGAAGGGGAGAAGACAGGTCGAGATAGAGGCTGATTACACCGGGTTCGGCGTCGAGGAGGGGTTTATCGTCGGATACGGTACCGACTGCGGCGAGATGGGAAGAAACCTGCCCGGCGTTTACGTGCTCGAATAAACTCGTCCCGTGTGCGCCGTATGCCGTGAGCGTACACAATCATAATGTAAAATAAATCCTTCAAACCGGTTACAATAAACTCAAAAAAACGCCGGAGACGAATATGAGCCTCAGGGAGAAGATTCCTCAGGATTTGAAAGACGCCCTCAGGGGCAAAAAGACACTCGAGCTGACGGTCCTCAGGATGCTCCAGTCCTCGATCAGGAACAAGGAGATCGAGAAGCAGAAGAAGGAGCTCACGGACGAGGAAGTAATCGAAGTCGTTGCAGGCGAGATAAAAAAAAGAAAAGAAGCCGCGGCGGAATTCGAGAAAGTGGACAGGCACGAAGCAGCCGACCGGGAGAAAGCGGAAGCCGAAATCCTGATGAAATATATGCCTCGACAGATGAGCGAGGACGAAATCAGGGCGGAAGTAATGAAGGCTGTCACAGACTCGGGCGCTCGCGGGATAAAAGACCTGGGAAAAGTCATGAAGGTAATAATCCCGGCCGTGAAGGGAAAGGCGGACGGGGCGGTCGTGAATAAGATCGTCAGGGAAGAATTAGAGAAGCTCGATCAGGGATAATTTAATATACATAACGTGGTACAGGGACGGGCGATATTTATCAGACTTTGAAAGATCCGGCATAAATCCTGCTCACAAACGGTAATCATCTAAGAGGAGAGTAGCAAATGGCAGATACTGCTAAAAAACTCAAATCGGGCTCGGAAGGCGTTGTATGGGACCTCTCCGACCTATACTCCGGACTCGACGACACCCGGATTGAAAGAGACATAAAGGGCTTGATAAAAAAATCGGCGGCTTTCGAGAAAAAGTACAGGGGAAGGATAAACTCGAAGACGATAAACGCCCCTACCCTTCTGAAAGCCGTCCGGGAGCTCGAATCCATAAGCGAGCGGACAGGGAAACTCCTTTCATTCGCGTATCTGATCTTCGCCGCCGATACGGGAAAGCCCGAGCACGGGGCGTTTTTACAAAAAATTCAGGAGAAGGCGACCGAGGCGAGAAAGCATCTCATGTTCTTCGAGCTCGAGTGGGTGGCCCTTAACGACTCAAAGGCGGAGAAGCTCATCAACGACAAAAGACTTTCCCATTACCGCCATTTCCTGGAGCAGGAAAGGAAGTATAAGCCCCACAGGTTGAGCGAACCCGAGGAAAAGATACTTGACGATAAAGCGAATACGGGATCGAGGGCCTTCAAGCGCCTCTTCGACGAAGTGCTCAACAACATACGCTTCAAAGTAAGGCTCGACGGCAAGGTCAGGCCGCTCACTGAGACCGAGACGCTTGCCCTCCTCTATGACCCTGACCGCGCGAAACGGAAGGCGGCGGCGGCGGGTCTTACAGTAGGGCTTATCGAGAATTCCCACGTGCTCACGTTCATATTCAATACGCTCGTTCAGGACCATGCGGTCAACGACCGTCTGCGCTCATTTACATATCCGATGGAGTCCAGGCATCTGGACAACGAAATAGACAAGGACACGGTCGGGGCGCTTATTTCCTCGTGCGAAAGGAACTACGGCCTGGTAGAGACGTATTACAAGCTTAAGAAGAAGCTGCTGGGCCTGAAGAAGTTCTATGACTACGACCGTTATTCCCCGATCTTCTCCGAATCGAAAATTATTAAATACGGGGACGGGAAAGAGATAATACTATCGTCGTTTGAAAAGTTCTCCCCGAAAATGTCGGGAATAGCCGCAGAATTTTTCGACAAGAACTGGATCGACGCCGGGACGCGGGACGGAAAGAGGGGGGGAGCGTTCAGCCACGGGACTGTCCCGAGCGCACATCCCTACGTCTTTATCAACTATACCGGAAGGCTAAGGGACGTCATGACGCTTGCCCACGAGCTAGGACACGGCGTGCATCAATACCTGTCAAGAAAACAAGGGTACTTCCAGTCGAACACCCCGCTTACGACGGCCGAGACAGCGAGCGTGTTCGCGGAGATGCTCGTATTCCACAAATTAACGGAGACAGAGAAGGATCCGAAGACGAGGCTCGCGCTCATCTGCAGCAAGCTGGAGGACATATTCGCGACCGTCTTCCGTCAGGTCGTGCTGACGAGGTTCGAGGAAAGCCTCCACCTCAGCAGGAGGAGCCGCGGGGAGCTGCCCCGGGGGGAGATAAATAAGCTTTGGGTCGAAGCGAATAAGCCTATGTTCGGAGACTCGGTGGAGCTCACGGAAAATTACAGCCACTGGTGGATGTATATACCGCACTTCATCCACTCGCCGTTTTACTGCTACGCGTATTCGTTCGGGGAGCTGCTCGTGCTCGCCCTTTACCATAAATATTTAAACGAAGGGAACAAGTTCGTCCCTAGGTATATAGAGCTTTTATCCTCGGGCGGCAGCGAGGCGCCCGACAAGCTGCTCAAGCGTGTGGGTGTCGATATCAAGGACCCCGGCTTCTGGCAGGGTGGGCTCGACCTGTTGAAGGATATGGTCGCGGATGCTGTTAACCTTTCGGAAAGCTTGGGGAATTCCTGAAGGATCAATCTGGGGTTGTGCCGTCCCGGCCGGGAATCATTAATTATTCTCGGCCAGCACGCCGTAGAGGACATCGCTTAACTTGCCCATCTCGTAGGGCTTCGGCAGTACGCCTTTAAACCCGTATTTCTTATACTTCTCCAGTATCGGATCGCTCGAATAGCCGCTCGAGACTATCGCCTTCACGCCCGGGTCGAACAGAAGCAGCTTCTCGATCGCCTCCTTTCCGCCCATGCCTCCCGGAACAGTCAGGTCCATTATCACCGTATCGAAGGGCTCTCCTTCCATCTTGGCCCTCTTGTAAAGCTTCAACGCCTCGCTACCGTCCCTGGCGAATTCGACTTCGTATCCGATATGCGTCAGCATTTCGCCCGCCGCTTCCCTGACCTCTATCTTATCGTCCATTATCAGGACTCTGCCCCTGCCCTGCCTGATAGAATGATCGCTCTTTACCTCGGCGCTTGCAGGACGTCCGCTTGCAGGCAGGTATACGACGAACTTCGTCCCGACGTGAAGCTCGGACTCGACCGTTATATAGCCTCCGTGATTTTTTATGATCGAATACGAGGTCGAAAGTCCGAGACCGTTTCCGGTCTGCTTGGTGGTAAAGTAGGGATCGAATATTCTGGACAAATATTCCTTCGGAATGCCGATGCCTTCGTCCGTGATGGTCGTCTTTACATATTTACCGTCATCGAGCGGGATACCTTTTTCTTTCTTCGCTTCGGCATTTTCAATTTTAATTGTTATTTTCCCCTCGTTCGTCATCGCCTGAGCCGCGTTGATCAGCATATTGCTTATAACCTGGCTGATCTGTCCCTCGTCTATCTCCACGGTCCAGAGATTATCCCCCACTATAAAATTGAAATCTATATTAGAGCCGCTCATAGTAAAATTTGCGGTCTCCCTGATAACCTTTTCCAGCGACATAACCGTTCTGTTTTCAAGCGCGCCGCCTTTGGAAAACGTCAGGAGCTGAGAGGATAAGTCTTTGGCCATATGACATGCCTTAAGGGCGTGAAACAGCCTCTGCTTTACTTTCTCGTCCGATATATCGGGGAGCGAGCTTAGAGATATATTCCCCATAATAGAAGTAAGAAGATTATTGAAATCGTGCGCCACGCCGCCGGCGAGCACCCCGATCGACTCCAGTTTCTGTACTTTGAGCAGCTCTTCTTCCAGTTTTTTCAGCTCGGTAATGTCTCTGAAGACAAGAACCACGCCGATTATAATACCGTCCCTGTCGCGTATGGGGGAGCTGCTGGCCGAGACATACCGGCACCCCTCTCTGCCTTTTGTTATGAGAACGGTACCGCTCTCGAGACCAACTATGTTATTGGCGTTTATCGCCTTGCTCACGGGGCTCGCTTCCCTCTCCCCGGTTTCCACATTAACGATGAAGAATACATCTTCGATGAATTTCCCCATGGCCTCCGCATGGGACCACCCGGTCAAACGCTCGGCGATCCGGTTTATGAGCACCACGTTGCCTTCCGTATCGGTCGCTATCACGCCGTCCCCGATGGA
>DATIET010000397.1:0-4597 GCA_035455615.1 Thermodesulfobacteriota bacterium | reverse complement strand
ACGCTTCGCATCAAGGGGAGCCTCTATTTCCGAACGGAGCTGACATCTCCATGGGGCGTTTCCGTGCCGGCTGAACAAAATGCCGCAAGGTTCCACATTGTTATAAGGGGGCATTGCATGTTGCGCGTAGAGGGCCGGCAGGATAGCCTGCATATGGCTAACGGGGACATAGCTGTCATACCTCACGGGGCTGCACATGATCTTCTCGACGACATCAACACCCCTTCTCGGCCTCTAAGCGAAGTCCTGTCCGAAGTCGGGTATTCCGGTTCCGGCCCACTAATCTACGGGGGCGGCGGATTCGGGTGTTGTCTGGTATGCGGACAGTTTAAATTCGAGAATGATATTTTTCACCCACTCCTCGATAACCTGCCGCCGATCCTCCACATACCGGGCAACGAAAGCTTTAATACGAAGTGGCTCGACAGTGCTCTGGGATTCATCGCGCATGAGGCCGCGGTAGAGCAGCCGGGCGCATTCGCAATCATCGACCGATTATCCGAGATTATTTTTATTCAAGTTATACGCGCCTACATAGATGCTTCGAATTCGCGTATTCCGTTTATTGCCGCGCTCCGCGACACACAGATAAGCCGTGCATTGAGCGAGATTCATAGCCGACCGGATTTCTTCTGGAAAGCCGAGAAATTGGGCCATATAGTCGGGATGTCGCGTTCTGCGTTTTTCAACCGGTTTTCAGAATTAGTAGGTATGACCCCGCACCAGTACCTGAGCTTCGTACGGATGCAGAAAGCGGGTCATTTTCTGGCCACTACACAAAGACCGCTCAATACTATCGCGAAATCTGTGGGTTATACATCAGAAGCGGCATTTAGTACGGCATTCAAAGGACACTTCGGGATACGGCCGGGGGAGTATCGAAAGAAACGGAAAGATCAATCGGTTAATCAGCAATTATAACGCATGCAGCAAAAAAAACTTCTTACTATTGTACATACTCTCCAAGGTCCCGGACCCAAAGGCCCCCGCCCTCGTCCTGCTTCTCCGCCAACCCGGTTTCTTCCAGTTTTTTAATGATCTATTTAGTATGCCCGTGAATTTGTTACGAACTCTATAACATCGAGCAAAAATAAGGGGGGCGCTTGCTCCCCTTTGATGAATGATTAAGAATTTGATTCCCTATTGTGTGGCTTCATCCTGCATTTCATCGCCCGGGGTGGTTTCGTCGGCAGCAGCTCCCGAACCGTCGGTCGCCTCATCCGTCATATAGCCGCCCGCACGAATTCACTCGTTGCTGTTCGACTTGCTGCTTTTGACCGTCGTCGCCTCAACAGGCTCAGGAGCGGGTGCCGGTTCTACTTGGCGGTTGTCGGAGTTCGACTTGCTGCTTTTGACCGTTGTCGCCTCAACAGGCTCGGGAGCAGGTTCCGGTTGTACTTGAAGATCCTGGGAGTTCGACTTGCTGCTTTTGACCGTTGTCGCCTCAACAGGTTCAGGAGCAGGTGCCGGTTCTACTTGGCGTTCGCTGGTGTTCGACTTGCTGCCTTTGACCGTCGTCGCGTCATCGGCATGTGCCGTATATATCGTAAAATGAACTGCTAAAAGTCCTAAAAATAGTGATATGGAAAACAGAAATAGTAAGCGCTTCATTTTAATACCCCCCGTGAAACTGAGTTTCAAGTCTTGCAAATATCGTACGAGCACTTCTTTCCACCGCCCCCGCCCATAAATTTCAAAATAACCCACTACTGGAAATTCAGGAACTTCGAGAAAAAAAAGGGGGGCGCTTGCCCCCCTTTCATTATGATTAAGAATTTGATTCCCTATTGTGTGGCTTCGTCCGTCATCTCGCCGCCCGGCATTTCGCCCGGTGTGGCTTCGTCAGCAGCGTCGGTAGCAGCACCCGAACCGTCGGTCGCTTCGTCCGTCATTTCGCCGCCCGGCGTTTCGCCCATTGTGGCCTTGTCAGCAGCATCTGTAGCAGCACCCGAACCGTCGGTCGCTTCATCCGTCATCTCCCCGCCCGGCATTTCGCCCGCCGGCTCATCCTGCGCTATCGAGGACGCACTGCCAAAAAAGGAATTTCCACCGAAGGAAAGTCCCATTACTAACAACATCGCAAACAAAAGAGCAATTACTCTCATGTCTTCAAACCCTCCTGAGTTTTTTTTACCGGCCGGATTTCCCCGGTCAGCTTTATTAATTATAATGCAATAACCGTACCAATAATACAGGAAACTGAAAAATCTAATTATCACAGAAGGTTAATAATTTATTGTTACTGGACATAGCACCAAAGCTTGTTCCGGATGCGTTAAAAACCACAATAAATTGTGTAGTATTACACATTTTGCTTGGGTCGTTAGTCACTTTATATCTCGAATCAGGTTCGGAAATTTTTGAGGGATTCCTTCATTCTCGAAACCGAAAGCTTACGCAGCGCTTTCTTTTCGATCTGTCTAATCCTCTCTCTCGTGAGCTTGAATTTCCTGCCTATGTCGTCGAGTGTCACGACGTCGCTCCTGTCTATCCCGAAGCGCATCCGCAGCACCTCCTCTTCTTTCACGCTCAGGAGCGACAGGGAGCTCCGTATGACCTCTTTTAATTCGTAATCCACGACGATGTGATCGGGAGAAGCCGATTCCTCGTCCTCTATGAAGTCGTAAAGCGTCCTCTTTTCCCCGTCGACCGGAGTGTCGAGGCTCACCGACTCGTTTGTGATCTTCAATATACGGCTCACGTACTTGAGCGGCACCCCGGACCGCTCCGAAATCTCTTCAGCGGTCGGATTCTTGCCGGATTCTTTTAAAAGAACCGATTTCGTGCGGTATACCCGGCTCGTAACTTCCAGCAGGTACACCGGGACACGCACCGCCCCCCTGTGAACGAGGATCGCTCTCGTTATCGCCTGGTAGATCCACCAGGAGGCGTAAGTGGAAAACCTGAACCCTCTCGAATGGTCGTATCTTTCTATTGCCTTCATTAGGCCTATGTTCCCCTCCTGGATGAGGTCGAGAAAGGGTAGGCCGTGGTTTACGTACCGCTTGGCAATGCTTATCACCAATCTAAGGTTGGCGCTCGCGAACCTCTTCTTCAGTTTCTCCGCTCGATGAGAGTAGGCTTTGAGGGAGGCATTAAGCCTGTTCCCGTTCATTTTGTGGTTAGTACTACCATTGGCTTTTCTTCCGTTTCCGTTAACAGCGTGCGAAGCTTCCAGATAAGAAGTGATTTGTTTAATCTTATGTTCGCATTTTTTTATCTTCGCCGGTATCTCTACCTCTTCCTTGATGGTGAGCAGGGGTTCTTTCGAGATATCCCTGAAGTAATCGTTCAATATTCTGAACTGGTCGTCCCGTCTATCGTATATATCCGTCCTCTCCGGCAACCCTGCCGCGGCTCCGATGTAATCTTCCTCCGGCCCTTCGACTGAGAACAGATCGTCGTCCGTGAAATTCTCGTCTTCCGCCATTTCTTCGAAATGTTCAGGGTAGCTTTGAGTCTCTATTTCCGGTGCATTTATTTCGTCGTATTTCATCTTCGCCTCCCTTTTTTGAATTTTTTGCGGCTTCAGTTCGACTATCGGTAGAAAGCGAATGAAAGCTGTATGGACTTTCGGCCTTCAGGTCTTTTGTCTCCTTCTCAATTTGTGGAATAGGTGCAATATCTGTGCCATATTACTCATCTATATTTTTATTCGTGATATAGAAGGCTTATAAGAATTGAATTTTTTATTCAGGATGAATGTGCGTTTCAGTGTGTAAAAATACACTGTTTGAGGTGTACGAAATTCACCCTATAAATATGATGCAGAAATGCGCTGTGAACCTATGCCGGAATATGGGTTCATTTCCTGCTCTCCCGGGAGAACGTGTGCAGGTTATTTTCTCACTTTGTATCCGCATGTTTTGTCTTCCGGTCGTAATGATTATGCTCCACACGGTTTTAAATGTGTCTCCGCATATCTGTTTATACGACCCGAACTTGAATTCACACGATAAGTACCTGTAAAATCTTATTAATGTCGAACGAGCTCAACGAGATACTCGAAGCGCTCGAGAAGCCGCTCAGGTTTGCGTCGAGAAACGACTTTTTGAACCTGGATAAGGTGAAAGCGCTTGACCAGCTTGTAGGGGATCTCACGCTAAAGGCGCTTTCCCTCCAGCTCTCAGCAGCGCAGGTCAGGGAATTCGAAGCACTCCGGGATTACTTCTCCGCATACGACGGCCTCGGCCAGGGAGAGCGAAAAGCCATTATACGGAAGTCGCTTGCCATAATCGGCGGGCTTAAAGATAACAAGAGCTCGAATGAATCCGTCAAACCGGCCGCGGATACGCCGCCACGGTCGGCGAAACATCCGGAAGACGAGGGGGCTGCAATCCGCGGTGATGCCGGCGCGACCTCGGCTCCGGACACGAGGGAGCCGGATCAGGTTCCGATTCAATATATCAAAGGGGTCGGGCCCAGGATCGCAGCGATTTTGAAGAAAAAAGAAATCGAGACCGTCGAGGACGCGCTCTATTACTTCCCGAGGGCATACGAGGACAGAAGGACCATAAAGAGCATATCGAAAATTAGGCCCGGCCATCGGGAAACCATAATCGGGAAGATAATTCTCGCGGGAAAGGTCCGCACAAAA
>DATIET010000396.1:0-11687 GCA_035455615.1 Thermodesulfobacteriota bacterium | reverse complement strand
GCTGATTTTTTTGTCTCTACTTTGGAATCTGCGGGAGAGGCGTCGTCCTGCGCCTTAACAACCGCTGCAAAGCCGGAGAAGCAAAGAAACAGAGTTAAAAATACATAATACCTTCTGAAATATGAATTCAATGTCATTAAGCTCATTTGTTTCCTCCCGAGTCTTGGTTTGAGACTCTTCAACACACCAACAACAAGTCCAATTATGTGCATATTATACTACTTTTGCAATCATCATTAATACTTTCTAATTCGTATTTGTAGAGGGGATTGTCCGGGTATAGCAATATAAATTCCGAACGCTTAAACAATTCTCATAAGACCCTTAAAACCTTATCGATTTCTTCAAACGTCCTTATGATTTCTTCCTCGGTATTGTAAAAGTGAGGCGCCAGCCTCAGGGCTCCGCCCCTGTTGTTGACCACTATATTCGATTCCCTCAATCTCTTTTTCAAAACCCCCGGATCGAACTCCCCCGAGAAAGAGACTATCCCTCCCCTTTCACTCCTGTCGCGAAGCGTCCTGAGCCGGAACCCCCTCTTCCCGGCCTCATCCATAATCAAATCGCCCAAGTCATGGACCCTCGCCCCGACATTCTCGATGCCAATTTCGAATAAGAGATCGAGCGCCGCACCCAACGCCCTGACCCCCATCACGTTAAACGAGCCCTCCTCGAACCTTAGGGCGTTTTCCTTGAGCGTGAAATCTATATTCTCGAAATCGTAATCGCTCTTCACGGATTTCCACCCGATCAAATTCGGCTTCAATTCCGAAACCCGCCCCATACTACAGTAGAATATGCCCGTCCCCTCGGGCGCAAGGAGCCATTTGTGGCCGTCGGCGGCCAGAAAATCCACGCCGAATTCCCCGACGTCCATGGGGACAACACCCAGGCTTTGAATAGCGTCCACGAAGAAGAGTACGCCTTTTCGCCTGCATAAGGCGCCTAATTCTTTAAGGTTAATCATGAACCCGTTTAAAGACTGTACGGAGCTCATCGAGACCACTCTGGTCCGCCTGTCCATCATCATCTCGATATCGTCCATGCGGATGCGCTCTTCCCTGAGCGGAATGAACCTGACCTCAACCCCCCTTCTTTTCAAATCGAGCCATGGGTAGATATTGGACGGGAACTCTTTCTCGAAGACGAGCACATTATCCCCTTCCCTCCAATCGAGCCCGCCCGTGACTATGGAGATGCCGTGGGATGTGTTCTTTATAAATGCGATTTCGTCCTTTTCGGCGCCGACGAGACGCGCGGATAGAGCCCTTATCCCCTCTACCCTTTCCATCCAGCTATCATAGCTAATAACGGCTTTTTCGGCGGCTTCATCCAGAAACTTATCGACCTCCCTTATTACCCTGACCGGTACTGGGGCCACACCGGCGTGGTCGAGATAAATGCCTGTCTTTACTATGGGGAACTCCTGCCTGTAGCCCTCGACCGAGTCCCTGTCGATCCCGTGGAATTTACTGTTTTTCATAGAAGGATAAAACTAACGCAAACGATGCCCGCTATCAATTGCATAATACAAAAAATACTATTTGACAAAATATAAAAAACGTGCAATAGTAAGCTCTTTGAAGTAGATTCTTAGGAGGAATCGAGCTTTATGCAGGGTAAAGTAAAGTGGTTCAACAGTTCCAAAGGTTACGGGTTCATCCAGTCGGATGAAATAGGAAAGGACGTATTCGTTCACTACAGCGTTATCGAAGGTGACGGGTATAAAAGCCTAACCGAGGGTGAGACCGTAGAATTTGATATTACGGAAGGGCCGAAGGGACCCCAGGCGACGAAAGTAGTCAAGGTGAGCCCGGCCTGATAGACGTATCGATTTTCGAATAGCAAGCGCGTTCTCTTTCCAAGAAAGTTCTATCAAAATTGCTAATACGGATTTCTTTGTCCGTTTTTTCGACGTAGTGCGGACTGCTTCTGCCTGACCGACTTGACAGAGTAATCGAATGCCCGCAATATTTTAATAGTGTGCTTACGAGAAGGGAATTCCTCAGAAACATCCTCGCAGGAACAATCGGAGCGGTATCCTTTCCGCTTCTAGGGCTCTACGAAGGCTCCAAATTTCACTTTGCCCAGCTCGAATATAACGGGGATTGGGACCCCAGGCCGAGGGATTACAAGAGGCTCATGAGCGCCCTCGAGCTGAGGACGAGCGTTATAGCGTCCTACGAGAGGAAGGTCCTGAGGCTCGCCGATGCCGACCTCTTTAATTTCCCATTCCTTTATCTGGCTGGCGGCGCAAGCTTCGAGCAGTTTTCCGAAGAAGAGAGGAGGAGGCTGAGGAAATACCTCAAGCTGGGGGGGACTCTCGTAATAGACGATGCATCGGGCACCGATATTTCGCCGTTCGATTCACGGATCAGGGAGGAATTAAAACATATACTCCCCGAATCCCCGCTTACGCGCCTGTCGCAGGACCACGTCATCTACAAATCGTTCTATCTCCTTTACTCGGCGAGCGGGAGAATAATAATCAACCCCTACCTGGAGGGCATTACGTTCGGCGATGAGGACAGGACGGCTGTCTTCTACTCGAGAAACGATCTCGGCGGGGCGTGGTCGGAAGACGAGTTCGGGAAATGGGAGTTCGAGTGCCTGCCCGGCGGCGAATCTCAAAGGGAGCTCGCGTTCAGGACTGGTATAAACCTGATACTCTATGCCCTTACAGGAAATTATAAAGAAGACCAGATACACATCCCGTTTATCAAGAGAAGGCAGCTCCTATAAGCGGCATTTAGACGCTGTCGCGGGTTCCGGCACGGTAAATAACGAGGATTACATCGGTTCGAGTTTTATAACCGCGAACACGGCGCCCTGGGGGTCTACCATCACGGCGAACCGCCCCACTCCCGGGACGTCCATCGGCCCGTTTAATATTTCACCCCCGAGAGAGCCTGCTTCGGCGGCACAGCCGTCGCAGTCATTAACCGAGAAGTATACAAGCCAGTTGGAAGGCACATCCCCCCAGCTCTTATCTATCTTCATCATTCCGGCAGCGGGCCTTTCCCCGTTCATGAAAACCGTATAAATCATTCCGCCCATATCCTGCTCGTTCGCCGTCCACCCGAAGAGCCCGGTGTAGAATGCGCCGGCTTTCCCGGTATCGTTCGTAAGAAGCTCGTTCCAGCAAAGAGACCCGTGTTCGTTCACAACATTGGCGCCTATGTGCTTCATAGGCTGCCACAACGATACTGCGGCGCCCGTCGGATCGAGGATTAGTGCCATCCTCCCGGCATCGAATACGTCCATCGGTCCGACTATCACCCCGCCCCCGAGAGACTGCGCTTCCTTCACGGATTCATCCACATTCGATACGGATACGTAGCTTGCCCAGTGAGTCGGAATTCCCTGCTCCTTCTGCTCCGACCACATCTGATACATGGCGCCTGCGACTTTACCGTTGACCGAGGCCATGGAATAGACCTTCCCCTCGCCGATCGGCACATCCGTATAATTCCATCCGAAAAGCTTCGAATAAAACTCCTTCGCCCTATCGGCGTCACCCGCCACGAGCTCCGCCCAGCAGAAAGTTCCGGGCATATATTCTTTCATTTCGCTCATCGTTTAAGCCTCCCGGTAACGTTAATACAATTCGTTTTTTTCATTTGCATATACAATACAAAAAATAATAGCATGAACAGGTTAATATATTATGAAGATTAATACAGATAACCGAAAAAAGACTGGGGGTGATTTTTGAATCACCCCCAGTAGCCAAGAAGGACCCAAGGTGTTAGGGAGGGTAATGGCCCGGATAATAGGTGGCATTATCAGTACACCATTCCAAGATTAAGGGGATATTTAGAAAAAATTAAGGCTGTGTTAATGTTTCAACTGCCGGATATATTACGGACCGGCTCCGCTTGCGGATGTATTAAATCGATTACGGTCATGCACATGCGTTCGGCCGGTGATAATCATTCGGCCCTGCACCCAGATCGTCTGAATAAAGAAGAAAAAGGAGATCTCAGATGGAAAGATGGTATGTAATGACTCTACTCGCCCTCGTATGTTTTTCCCTCGGCAGTTTTTTGGGCAAGGTCGCGTCCTTTAAGGACATCTCGTACCGGGTGTACTTTTTTGAAGGGGTCGGAACCCTCACCGTGTTTACGACGTTCGTTGTCTGGAACAGGAACGCCATATTCAATAACTTTTCCGTAAACTACCCCGCGCTCCTCATGGGCCTTAGCTGGGGGATAGGGACTATACTTTTCATTGTCGCGCTCAAATACGCGAAGCTATCAGTTCTCGTCCCGCTGTCGGCGGTCTATCCGGCGCTGACGGTCGTACTGGCTCTCGTATTCCTCGGGGAGAGGCTCGGACCGAGGGAGATAGCCGGAGTAGTATTCGCAGTCGTCTCGGCGGCGCTCCTGGCGAAGTAATAGATTTTATATGAGATGACACGTCAGGTTAAAAAGAGCGTGTTCATTAGATACAGACTCATCGTGGAAATCCGGGCTCCCAAGAATGATCCGGTTACTCGGCGTCTATGCTTCTAACAACTATGGCTCACTGTCTGTAAGAATATTTTCTTCGTACCGCGGAACAGAACGCAATAACTCCCAACACTCCCGCCAGGATCATCATTCCCCATTCGCTAATGGCAGGAATAGTCGTACGCTGACTCAGTTCGAAGGGTGAAAACACCAATGCGTCGGAACAAACCGGCAACACCGATATTATCTCAACACTGCCGTCTCCGGGATTCAGGGTAGCAAGGAGCCGATCCGAAGGAGTGTCCAGAACAGAACCGTACAGCACCCCGGTTATGGGGTTAAAATCCAGCGCATTGAACGTCGAAGCTATATTCGTAAGAAATGTCCCCTGACCGGTATTACGGTTGATATTTATTAGATTAAAAATTTGCGCGCCAAACAGCGTCCCGTTTTCGCTTATCGCCAATCCGACTTCAAAACCGTTAAAACCTATAGGACCGATTATCGTGCCTTGACCCGTAGTCGTGTTAATTTGAAGAAGTCTGTCCAGTCCGCCGGGACAAGCGTCCCCCCACCCGTATAAGATGTCTTGGTCATTGTAATAGGTTAGATCGGGTACCCTGCCGCATTCATTCGGATCGCCTTCGCGTCCGATCTCTCCTATCACGTTCCCCTGACCGCTAAACGGGTCTATTTCAATCAGGACTGCAACACGCGTTCCGTTCTCGTCCGCTTCAGCACTTCCCACCAATCGGCCGTCGGGCAAAAAAGCCAGACCGCTCACACCCGCGAAACCTATCGGACCGATTACTGTTGATACCCCGGTCGCTGGGTCTATTCTGTATAATGTGCTATCTCCGAAACCAGGGTCGAATCCGCAATCGTCAGGCATAGCGACGAAGAGTGTCCCGGCCGGAAGCACTTGAGAATAGGAAGATTTGTAGCTGATTACTAAAGCGCAGAATATCAGGAATACGGTTAGTAGCTTACGCATGGGGAAGCCCATCCTGGATAAAAAAGTTTTAAAAAATAGTATTTAAGATTAGTTAGTTTGTCAATCCTTGAATCAACCTATTTCTGATTACTATGCAGGAAATTATTCAAATCTGATCAGTGATTCCGTCTAAGGGGGGTTACGCGCATGCGTTTCAATTCACTATGCGATAAGTTGTATCCTCGTTTTTTGCCTTTTCAAGCTCCTCTTCCAGGGATGTAATCCTGTCTTGAAGCTGCCTGACACGCTCCTTCAAGGATTCAACGGGGTCCGGGAGCTTGTTATGCTCGAGGCCGGAATAGTAGGGGAAAATATCCCCGGATACGACACTGCCCGGTATTCCGACAACCGTCGAATTAGGCGGCACGTCCCTGATAACGACCGAATTGGCCCCGACCTTGGAGTTATCACCGATCGACAGCGGACCCAGGATTTTCGCGCCTGCGCCTATAGTAACATTATTCCCTATCGTCGGATGCCGCTTCTCCCTGGTAAAACTCGTACCCCCGAGTGTGACTCCATGATAGATAGTCACGTTCTCGCCTATTTCGGAGGTCTCTCCGATGACGACGCCCATACCGTGGTCGATGAAGAACCCCTTCCCTATCACGGCGCCCGGGTGGATTTCTACCCCGGTAAAAAACCGTGAGAACTGAGACATGACCCTGGCCGTGAATTTAAAGTTTTTCCCCCAGAGGTAATGAGTAATACGGTGGGAGACTGCGGCCTGAAAACCAGGATAGGCCGCGATTACCTCGAGCGTGCTCCTAGCCGCGGGGTCCCGCTCGAATACCGCCCGGAAATCAGCCCTGATATCTTTTAGAATGCCCATATATATACAAATATCCGAAACAGAAGTGTGAATTATACAATATTCGTTATATTAAATCGGGCTTGTTCGTCACAATCCCGCTTACCCCTATATCCCTCAGCCGCGTGGCTTTTTCCCTGTCATCCACGGTCCAGGTAAACAGATAAATCCCGGCGTCACGGGCTCTATCCGCAAGGTTCTTTGTAATAAACCACCTGAACGGCGCGACCGCATCGGCCCCGCATATCCTGGCGATTCTCAAGGGGTCGGCGGAAGCGAACAGGATGAGCCCGGTTTTCAAAACCGGCTCCAGCTCCTTTACGGCCTTTAACCTGTGAGGCTTGAAGGAGATAATGAATACGTCATCCATTTCACAGTAATTTCTTATGACCTTGATTACCTGATTTTCGAGTCCGTCCTCCTTGAGCTCGATAACGAACTTCGTCCTGCCCGCAGCCGTCTCAATCGCCTCCTCGAGCGTCGGGACCCTTTCTCCCATCCCGGCGTCGAGCTCCTTGATCTCGGCGAGAGACTTGAGCCTTACGAGACCTCTTCCGTTAGTCGTCCTGTCGACTTTGCTGTCGTGAATGACGACCAGACGCCCGTCAACCGATCTTCTAACGTCGAGCTCAACCATATCCGCCCCGAGCTCGACCGCCTTCCTGAAAGAGCGGATCGTATTCTCGGGCTCATAAGCGCTGGCGCCCCTGTGTGCTATCTTGACAAAGAACCGTTCGGAGGACCTGGCCACTCGACTAATATACCCAGTAATAACAAGACTTTGCTAATATACCGAAAAATAGTAGAATGCTATGAATGCAGGATTTCCTGAGAGACATCGCGTACACGCTCAGACCGCAGCAATGGGTGAAAAACCTCCTGGTGCTGGCTCCCCCCTTTTTTGGCGGCGCGCTATTTACGAGCACCGATATGTTCTTCAAAATGTTCCTCGCTTTCGTAGGGTTCTCTCTTGCATCATCGACGGCCTACATAATAAACGATATCTCCGACATAGAGTACGACCGTCTGCATCCACAAAAGAAGCAGAGGCCCCTGACCTCAGGAAGAATAAGCATATTGACTGCGGTCGTCCTGGGAATAATAACTCTCGTCCTGTCGCTCGCGGCATCCTTAATCATCGGGACCGATTTCTTAATTATAACGGTGCTTTACCTCTTACTCACGCTATCATATTCATATTATCTTCAGAAGATTGAAATAGTAGACGTGTTTTGCATCGCTATCGGTTTTGTCCTGAGGATCGAAGCCGGGGGAATAGCGTCCGGGATCGAAGTCTCCAACTGGCTTCTTCTTACGACGCTCCTCCTGTCGCTGCTGCTCGGATTCGGGAAGAGGCGACACGAGCTTGCTCTGCACAACGGCCCGCAAAACACATTCAGAGAGGTGCTCACACGGTACAACACGAATTTTCTCGATACCACGCTCAGCATCTTCGCAACCACCGCTATAGTTACATACGCCATCTATACGGTCGAAGTAGAGACGAGGATATTCCTCGTCACGGTCCCGCTTGCGATCTTCGGCGTGCTCAGGTACATGTACCTCGTTCAAACGGATACGAGGGGGGACCCGACCGAGTCCCTATATAAAGACAGGCCGTTACTGCTGACCGTATTACTGTGGTTCCTGATAACTACCGCCATTATCTATTTCAAGAATATCGCGGGCTTCCTCGAGTAAATTCTCGGGGAGGCCGATATCGATAGCGGCCCGGGCCTCTTTTACGGCTTTGTCCGCCTCGCCCGTCCCCAAATATATCTTCGCCAGGAGGAGGTTCGCTCTTCCGTAGTATCTATAGCGCTTCAATGCTTCCTTTACGTAACGTTCGGCCTCCCTGTAGCTGTCGGCCGAACCGGTCAGCTCACCGTTTATATAGTAAATAAGCCCCATGTGGTAATAAGTCTTCCCATAACTCGGGTCGTATTCGAGCGCCCTGCGAAACCACATTTCAGCTTTTTCGTACTCTTCTTTGTCCAGATAAACGAGCGCGAGATTGTTTGCCGTGACTGCCAGCCCCCTCGGGCTGTCCTTCATCTCCGGGGAAAGCGCGATCTTGTATTCCTTTATCGCTTCGTCGAGCTCGCCCGTATTCGATAGCGCGAGCCCGTAGTTCGAGTGAGGCAGCGGGTGGTAGGGAGACTTAAGGGATATGTCTCTCCAGAGTGTGAGATCGTCTTTCCAAATGCGCTGCCCTTTATACGCGGTGAGTCCAAATAAGACTATTAAAAGAAGGCCTAGCCCCCACGCTATGCGTTTTAAGCGGGCTCGGCTGCCGGCTTCGACCATCCAATAGCCGATGAGAAGACAGTAGCCCGCAGAAGGAATGAATAAATAGCGCTCCGCCAGAGGTGTGGGGGTTATGGAGACGATCGCTATAAGGGCCGATGGGGCGAGCGTAATCAAAATCCAGAATATGCAGAAGGCGGTGACTTTCTCCCTCATTTTTATCGAAATGAGGCTCAGCACGGCCAGCACGGACAACAGAACTATCGAGGAAATCAGAAAAGGGGTTTCCCTTGGGACCGCGGTTATAAAAGGATCAAAGCCGAAAGGCAGTATCAGCTTATCGAGATACGTGAGGTAAGAACCTAAAAGGATTTTGATCAGCCCCGGATAAAGAGCGGACTTGGATGCATGCTCTTCCCCGCTTGGAGTATGTGCGAGGCCCCCGTTGACAATTCCTCCATCGACCTCCGGTATGTCGAACGCCTTGCTCCTTAGATACAAATAGAACAGTATTACGCCCAAATAGACCGCATATTTCGGAAGGTTGCTCCAATTGAAGAGCCTCCGATTCATGAGGTCGAAGACCAATACCAATATCGGAAAAACGATCGCGACCTCTTTTGAAAAAAGGGAGAGCAAGAAGCTTGATCCGGCAAGCGCCAAAAACCATGAGATTCTATATGAAAGTATATGGGAAATGGAGGCGAGGAAGAGAAAAAGGGCGCAGAGCACGTCCGACCTCCCCGCGACCCACGATACCGATTCCACGTGCATTGGGTGAAGGGCAAAGAGAAATGCCGAAAGAAAAGCCGCCGCCTCGATTCCGGCGGCATCGAATTCTCTCAGTATGAGAACGGCAAAAAAGTAGAAAAGAACGACCGAAACGGAGTGGAATATGAGACTGCTCAGGTGGTAACCGAATGGAGAAACTCCCCAGATCCCGTTATCCGCCACCCACGACAGATATACGACGGGGCGGTAATACCGCTCTTGCTTGTTTTCGATTTTATCGGGGATTATATAATAGATAATGCTCGAAGTGTCGTAGGAAACATTACTCTTCGTTATCATCTCCACATCGTCCCAGACGAAGTCACTTTTGAGCGAGGGCGAGTAGAGAGCGAAGGAAACAAGAAATAGAATGAGAGCCGCTAGCGGCCTGTTGAATATAAGTTTGGATATCAATTCCATAAGCTGACTAAATTATATCACCCGGACGCACGTTATATCCGCACTCCGGGCGGGGATTTCCTGGCAGGTTATCTCCCGGCCTGGGCTGTATTCAGGTCTGGAGCGCATAAGCGCGGTCATCGGAAGAGATCGTCTTCGGGATTTCTTATCAGCTCCCTCGCCCCCCCGCCCCCCTTTTCAAAACCGTACCCCCGGACAATTACTACCGGCACCGAACCCGCTTTTTCCATCACGAGACCGGCTGCCGAGGCTATCTCGTCGGCAACGGCCATTACCGTCGCGCTCAGGACGAGACCCTTCGAGTCCTCCCTGCCCCTGTAATCCCTGAGCGGCTTGATCCCCGAACACCCTATCGCTATATCCACAAGCCCTTCCCTCCACGGCCTTCCGACCGTGTCCGTGATAATGACCGCTATGTCCACCCCGGCCGCACTTTTAAACCCGCGTACGAGGCTTTCGGCGGAAAGGTCCGAATCCAAAGGCAGGAGTGTCACCGAGTCCCCTCCCGACACGTTCGAAGCGTCAACGCCCGCGTTCGCCGATATAACCCCGCCCCGGGTCTCCACGATCAGCCTGCCCTTGTCCGGCTTACGCCGATCCATCCTTATGATTTTCGTTGTTTCGCCGAGTATAACCTCGACCAGCCGGGGGTCCTTGCTTACTTCCCTGGATAGAGTCAGAGCAAAGGGCGACGGCTCCACTTCGCTCAGCTTGACTATGCGGTCCTCCGCTTTGGATATTATCTTTTGAGCGAAAACGATTATATCGCCGTTCAGGATCGAAAGCCCCCGGTCTTTTACCGCATGGGTCACGATCTTCACGAGGTCGTCTCCGGGCATGATTTCCGGGATGCCCCTAACCGGGATTATAGAGATTGTGTCAGATGTATCCGCCATATCCCTCACTCTTAACAAGCTATGCCCGTCAAGCAAAGATAATAGTATAGAGCGAAACTTATTCAAGGAGACAGCCGGGATAATAATTATTTACATATAAAGGAGCCGTCCGCCGACCGGTGAACGGTTCGGGATATTTATACTCGTGTTCGTTATACTTAAATACACCGAAAATGAAAGTACCGAATTTAATACGGTCGATAGAAGAGATCGTTAAGCTTGCGGACAAGGAGTTCTACTACAGGGAAAATAATCTGCAGCTGAGATTCTCATCCCGGGATTCCGTCATTGTAATAGGGACGAGGGAGGACGGCACGGTTTATCTGTCCGTCTATTACGGCTCAGAGATGGGATTTAAATTCTACATGGAAAAGGACGGCACGCTGTTAATGGAAGAAGGGAGCATACCCGGACTGCTCGAGCACTCGGGCCCGGAGCAGGTGCTTGACCTGATAGACGGCTCGGGCGAGTTCCTTCTCGGACTCGGTGCTGAAGCCATCGAATGGGGTAACTACGAGTTTAAAACCATGGATCAGGTCAGGGAGGAATTCGAGGAAATCAAACAGGCGGATAAAAAGAACGACGGGGACCCTGAGCTGCATTGACCCAACGGTCTGCATTCTCCGGAACCGGCATCCGTAACAGGAATTTCCGAACCTGCTCCCGGCCTGCAACCATTAACCACGGCCCTCGGCCTCCCGCGGCTCGTCGTAAAAATACCTTTTATTCCACCCCACAAATCGGTTAGTATTTTAGGTGTAATTCAACACACAGGAGGCTATACAGAATGATCAGGAACTATATCATCGTGAAATCAGTAATCGTCGTGATTTTTGCTATTTGCTTAATCGCGGGAGCGGGAGCCGCAAAAGTACTTGCACAGGACAATAAGGAGCCCGCCAAAACGGACGCCATGGATAAAGCGCAGCAGGAGATGATGGCCAAATGGCAGGAATTCTCCACACCTGGCGAAGGCCATAAAGCCCTCGAGCCGCTCGTCGGCACCTGGGATTACACGGTCACCTGGTGGGAAACCCCGGAATCCCAGCCACAGAAATCAACCGGAGCGAGTGAAGTAAAGTGGATAATGGGAGGCC